>CAIOHM010000570.1 GCA_903858055.1 uncultured delta proteobacterium | reverse complement strand
TGCTCGGCGAGAGCACCTCGCAGACCCAATCGGGCGCGAGCGTGAAGAACGCGACGTCCGGCACCTTGGGCATGCGCTCGCGACGCCAACCCGCGAGGTCTGGCACGAGGATTTGCGGCTCCGGACCAAGGTGGAGCTCCGGCTCGTCGAGGATGATCCAACCGCCCGGCCCGCCATCTCCTTGATCGAACGGGCCGTCCAAACCTCCACCCAATCGCGAGCTCGCGCGCGCGTGACGACTCCGGGGCCGAGGCTGGAGCACGAGATCGCCGTCGATGACCTGCGCGATGTGGTCGGCGGGCGCCGCGAGCACGTCGCTGTAATCTGCAAGTTTCCGGGCCGCGGACGCCATGCGTGGAGCTTAGCACAACGCTGAAGACCGGCCTCCCGTCGCATCGCGTGCATCCGTCACCCCCAGCGAATACCCAAGCCAACTCCTCGACCCGCCGGAGCCGCGCGGCGCGGCGCCCTTCTCCCGCCGCACACCTAGGCCTATCGTCGGCGTCGCGAGGTACGAGCCATGTCGAAGAAGATTCATGCCTGGGGTGCTTCCTCCGCCACCGCGCCCATCGCGCCCATGACCATCGAGTGTCGCGAGCCGCGCCCGCACGACGTCGTCATCGACATCCTCTTCTGTGGCGTGTGCCACTCGGACATCCACCAAGCGCGCGACGAGTGGGGCGGCAGCCGTTTTCCCATGGTTCCCGGCCACGAGATCGTGGGCCGCGTGCGCGAGGTGGGCAGCGCCGTCACCACGTTCAAAGCGGGCGATCTCGCGGGCGTGGGCTGCATGGTGGACGCGTGCCGAACCTGTGCATCCTGCACGCAAGGCTTCGAGCAGTTCTGCGCGAAGGGCTTCGCGGGCACCTACAACAGCACCGAGATGGACCGAAAGACCGTGACCCACGGCGGCTACGCGACGGAGGTCGTCGTCGACGAAGCGTTCACCCTCCGCGTGCCCGAGAGCCTCGACCCGGCCGGCGCCGCTCCCCTCCTCTGCGCGGGTATTACGACGTATTCCCCCTTCGTCAGTTCGGCGTCAAGCCTGGCGATCGCGTGGGAATCGTGGGACTTGGTGGCCTCGGGCACATGGCCGTGAAGCTCGCGGTCTCCATGGGCGCGGAGGTCACGGTGCTCAGCACCTCGGCCTCGAAGGAAGCGGACGCAGGCGACGCCAGCACGTTCTGCGGCACCAACGCCAACAGCGCCTTCTCGTGCCGCTCGAGCGGCGGCGGTTCGCAGAACCGGAAGGTGTGCGTGCCCTGAGGCGGTGCGGGTGCCCCGCTGACTACGCCGCCCGCACGGGCCGAATCGTGTTGCGCAGCGCGCCCTGCGTTTGCATCCACGAGGTCACCCACTCGGGGAGCGGCGGGCTCTTCACGTGGGCCGCGTCGAGGATCGGCAGCACCGCGTTCGTGTCGACGGGCCTGTTCTGTTTGTCGAGAGCGCGGATGCGCACGAGCGCGTTCGCCCAAAGGTCGCCCTCGCGCACGAAGCGCTGCTCCACGTAGAAGGCCTTGTCGTCCCAGGCGATGACCCGGGTCTCGATCTCGAAGGCCTGGCCGAGCGTGAGCGACTTTCGAAACTGGATCGTCTCGCCGGCGACCACGAGGTGAAGCCCCTGCTTGCCCAGGCGCTGCCACACCTTCGAGCGGAGGAGCCAGTCGCCGCGGGCCGTGTCCATCACGGAGAAGTACACGGCGTTGTTCATGTGCATGAGGAAGTCGAGATCCGTGGGGAGTACACGGAACGGCGTCGTGCATGGGCCGAGCGGCGAGCACGCGGGGCGGCGCGGCGAGCGAAGGATCATCCACAAGGTGCGGCCAAGGTTCGTCATTGCGTAAGTCCTCCATGCACGGCGGTGCACCTGCGGAGCTTGGGGTCTCGCACGCGCTGCGTCAAGAACTCCCGTGCGCTCGATGGCCGGAAAAGTACGCGTGAATCTCGTTCAGTCGTGACGCGGCGACTTCTCGTTTGCCCTGCCTCATCCGCCGCCGTAGTGAGCGCGCCATGGCACG
>CAIOHM010000569.1 GCA_903858055.1 uncultured delta proteobacterium | reverse complement strand
TGCCCCGCTCACACCTCACGCGCGTCGGCTCGACGCTCCTGCCCATTCACATCGCGCGCGCCATCGGCTCCGAGGGCCCCACGATGACCCTGCCGGCCGCCTGCGCCGCGGGCAACTACGCGCTCGGCCTCGCCTACGACCTCATTCGCACGGGCAAGGCCGACGTGGTGCTCGCGGGCGCCTCCGAGCTCATTCAGCAGCTCCAGTTCAGCGGCTTCGTGCGCCTCGCGGCGATGGCACCCGATCGGTGCCGCCCCTTCGACAAAGATCGGCAAGGCATTTTGCTGGGTGAGGGCGCGGCGGTCTTCGTCCTCGAGAGCGAAGAGCACGCGGCTCGCCGCGGTGCGAAGGCCCAGGCCGAGGTCGGCGGCTTTGGCCTCACCTGCGACGCGTACCACATCACGCGCCCCCACCCCGATGCGGCCGGCTCGGTCGAAGCCATGCGCCGCGCGATCCGCGAGGCAGGCCTCGAACCCGGCGACGTCGACTTCGTGAACGCGCACGGCACGGGCACCAAGGCAAACGACACCGCCGAGTCCGCGGTGATGCGCGAGGTCTTCGGCGGCCGCGCGGTGCCCATCTCGAGCATGAAGTCGATGTTCGGCCACTGCATGGGGGCCGCGAGCGCGATCGAGGCCGCGGCCTGCCTTTTCACGGTCGAGAGCGGCATCTACCCGCCCACCATCCACTTCGAGACCCCGGACCCGGAGTGCCCCGTCGCGCTCGTCGCGAACACGGCCAAGCGCGGCGCGCATCGCGTCGTCGTGAACAACTCCCTCGCCTTCGGCGGCTACAACGCGGTGACGCTCTTCGCGCAGCCCGGCGTGCTCGCGCCCACGAGCGAACGCCCTCAGCGATTCTTCACGGCGGAGGCCTCGCCATGAAGCTCGTCATCACCGGCTACGGCGCCGTGAGCGTCGCGGGCATCGGCACCGAGGCGTTCGAGCAGGGCCTCACGAGCGCGCCGCTCGAGCCCGCGTTCAGCGGAGAGAGCACCGCACCCCGCGAGCCGATTCGCAAGGAAATCCGTGATTTCGACCCGGCGCCGTGGCTCGGCGACAAGGGCCTGCGCAGCCTCGACCGCCTGACCAAGGAGCTCGTCTTGGCCGCGCGCTTGGCCTTGCAGAATGCAGGCATCAAGCACGAGGGCAGCTTCGTCACCGTGGCGCCCGAAGAGATCGGCTTCTGCTGCTCGAACGCCTACGGGAGCCTCGAGGCCATCAACGAGCTCGACCGCGTCGCGGTGCTCGAAGACGCCCGCTACATCAACCCTTCGAAGTTCCCGAACACGGTCTCGAACACGGCCGCGGGCTACGCGAGCATCTGGGAAGACGTGCGCGCGCTCAACGTGAGCGTCTCCGACGGCAACTGCGGCGCCCTCGACACGTTCGTCCTCGCGCGCCAGTTCTTCGAGACCGACCGCGCCGCCGTGCTCGCGGTCGGAGGTGGGGAGGCCCTCTCCGATTCGCTCGCGGTGGCCTTCGCGCGCCTCGGCTCCCTCGTCGATCGGTGCCCGCTCGGCGAAGGTGCCTCCTTCTGCATCGTCGAGCGCGCGGAGCATGCGGCGAAGCGCGGAGCCAAGCCCATCGCCTCGCTGCTCGGCGCCGCGACCACCTTCGGCGCGACCGCCTCGGACTCGCTCTTCGTGCCCTCGGAGCGTGCGCTCGTGCGCGCCATCGCGAGCGCCTGCGCGCAAGCGGGCGTGGACTCCACCTCGATCGACGCGGTCTTTTCCTCGGTCTCGGGCCTCGAGGCCTTTGATCGCGCCGAGCTTGCCGCCGTGCGGTCCATCCTGCCGGAGTCGGTTCCGGTGTACGCGCCCAAGCGCGTCTTCGGCGAGAGCTTCGGGGCGGCGGGAGCCCTCGCGGTCGCCTCGGCGCTCGCCTTTTTCAAGGGGGCCGTGCCGAGCTTCGCCGCTGGGGCGAAGATTCCGCGCACCGTGCTCCTCACCTCGCTCGGTTACTATGGCAACGCCGCTGCGGTCCTGCTGCAGCGCTGCGGCGACGAAGCATGAAGGCCCCCATGAAGCCCACCTGGATCGAATCGAAGGCCCACGACGCGAACGCACGCCTCCGCGAGGCCCGCGAAAACCAGGTCTACCCGTATTTCCGCGAGTTCGAGCTCGGCGGCATCCACACCTCGGTGGCGGGCAAGCCCATCGTGAACTTCAGCTCGAACGACTACCTCGACCTCACGACGGACCCGCGCGTGAAGGCCGCCTCGGTGAAGGCGGTGGAGAAGTACGGCTGCGGCCTCGGCAGCTCGCGCGTGCAGGCGACCACCGTGGAGCACGTGGAGCTCGAGCGTCGCTTCGCCGAGTGGGCCGGCTTCGAGGCGTGCCTCCTCTTCACCACGGGCTACCAGGCGATGCTCGGCACGCTCATGACCCTCGCGGACAAGGACACGACCCTCGTCCTCGACAACTTGAGCCACGCCTGCATCCTCGACGGGACCTTCCTCGCGGCGGGCATTCCGAAGAACGCCCCCGAGGTCCGCTTCTTCAACCACAACTCGGCCAAGAGCCTCGAGCGCATCCTCAAGACCAAGGAGCGCGAGAAGGCCCTCGTCGCGGTCGAGGGCATCTACTCGCTCGACGGCGACCTCGCGAAGCTCCCGGAGTTCGTGGACATTTGCGATCGCTACGACGCGGCGCTCCTCGTCGACGACGCGCACGGCAGCGGGACCATCGGCAAGACCGGTCGCGGGGTCCTCGAGTACTTCGGCCTCGAAGGGCGTGCCCCCATCGTGGTCTCGACGCTCTCGAAGACCTTCGGCGGCATCGGCGGGCTCCTCTTCGCGAGCCGCGAGGTCGTCGACGCGGTGAAGCACACGGCCCGCTCGTTCATGTTCTCGGCTTCGCTCCCCGTGCCCGTGGTCGCCGCCGCCCACACGATCCTCGACCTCATGGATCGCGAAGGCGAGAGCCTCGTCGCCGAGCTGCACCAGAAATCCGACTACATGCGCAAGGGGCTCGTGGCGGCGGGCTTCGACCTCGGCGAGTCGAGCACGCACATCATGCCCGTCATGTGCCGCGAGGAGCGCAAGACGCTCTTCATGCACCACGCGCTCTACGAGTGCGGCGTGAACATGGTCCCCATCACCTACCCCGCGGTGAAGCAGGGCGAAGAGCGCCTCCGCCTCAACGTCACGCGTGGGCACACCCAAGAAGACCTCGATCGAACGCTTGCACTCCTCAAGGAGTATGGCGAGGCGTTCTTCGTCCTCTCGGGCGAAGACATCGGCCCCCTCGACAACGATCTGAAGGTCTGACCATGGCGGTCCACGAGCCCCTCCCCCGCAAGCCGGAACCCCAGACCCACTGGCTGCTCCTGCGCGGCCTCGTACGCGAGAAGCGCCACTGGGAGGGCTTCGAAGAGCGCATGGAGGGGAATTTCCCTGGCTCCAAGGTACTCTGCCTCGACCTCCCCGGCGTGGGCACCGAGCACGCACGGCACTGCCCGCCGAGCGTTCCGGGCATGGTCGAAGACATTCGCCGGCGCTTCCTCCCGCACAAGAAAGACGACGGCATCCCGTGGTCGATCCTCGGGCTCTCGCTCGGCGGCATGATCACGCTCGAGTGGTGCAACCGCTACCCGCAAGACTTCCGCAGCGCCGTGGTGGTGAACACCTCGGCCGCGAACGTGGCGCCGCCCTGGAAGCGCCTGCGCTGGCGCCAATACCCGCGCTTCCTGGCGATCGGCCTCTCGCGATCGATCGAAGAGAAAGAGAAGCACATCCTCAGCTTCACGCTGAACCGGCCCGACGTCGACCGCCCGAACCTCGCCCGACGCTGGGCCGAGTACATGCAAGATGCACCCATCGCTCCGCACGTGCTCCTCGAGCAGATTGCCGGCGCGATTCGCATGCAGGCACCGAAGGCGCTCCGCGTGCCCACGCTGATTCTCGCGTCCCACGGCGATCGCCTCGTGGACCCCGATTGCAGCTGGAACCTCGCACGGCGCCTCGGCGCGAACCTCGTCATGCACCGCACGGCAGGCCACGACCTCACGCTCGACGATCCGAATTGGGTAGCGAATCAAATTCGTCAGTGGCAGGCCAGCATTTGAGCGCGCGCCGAAGCACCGCCGGCGAAGCCCCCACCTCACGCAAACGCCCATGAACGACTACGCTCTCTTCGACTCGGCCCGCGCCCTGCCGGACGGCACGCGCGAGATCCTCCCGGAAGCCCTCGCGAGCGCGCCCGCCGGTCGCCGTCGTCGCATCGTCGACGTGCGCGAACAGCACGAGTTCACCGGGGAGCTCGGCCACGTCGCGGGGTCGAAGCTCGTCCCGCTGAGCACGGTCACGCGCGAGGCCTCCCACTGGGATCATGCAGACGAGATCGTGCTGATTTGCCGCTCGGGCGGGCGCTCGGGCTTCGCCGCCCGCGAGCTCAAGTCGCTCGGTTTCCCCCGCGTCATCAACCTCGTCGGCGGCATGCTCGCCTGGAACGAGGCCAAGCTCCCCGTCGAGAAGGGCTGAGCGCCATGCTGTTCGACGACCGCGTCCGCGCCAGCGTCGCGACCTACCTCACGTTCCATCACTCCGCGCGCGGCCTCGCGAAGCTCGCCCTCGACCGCAGCGGCGCGGGAACGCAGCGCGTGGCCCTCGAGTGGGGCAAGGCCATGGCTGCGAGCGCCGGGGCCCGCGTCGAAGTCGAGGGCCTCGACCCGCACGTGTTCGACGCGCCCGTCGTCATCATGGCGAACCACGCGAGCCACTTCGACATCCCGCTGCTCCTCTCGGTGCTCCCGCGCTGCCCGGGTTTTCTGGCGAAGAAAGAGCTCTTCGACTTCCCGATCTTCGGGCCGGCCATGAAGGGCATCCACTGCATCCCGATCGACCGCGCCGACCGCAAGCAGTCGCTCGAAGCGATTGAGCGCGCCGCGGACCTCGTGCGCACGGGCGGTCGCCTCGTCGTCTTCCCCGAAGGCACGCGCGGCAACGGCTCGCGCCTGCAAGCACTCAAGAAGGGGCCCTTTCACCTCGTGCAACGTGCACGCGTTCCGATTGTTCCCGTGGGAATCCTGGGTTCGGCGGCGATCTGCCCGCGCGACACGTTCAAGGTCTACCCGGGCACGGTGACCATCCGTTTCGGCACCCCCATCACGTTCTCGGCCGAGCGTCCCTCGAACATGACCGCCGAACGAAACACGCTCATGGATCGCGTCGCGAGCGCGCTGAGCGACCTCACGGGTCTCCCGCGCGAGGCAGCGAAGGACGCTTCGTGAGGTTCACGGAGCGCGTCGCCGCCCGGCTCTTCCTCGTGCTCTGCGCGTCGCTCGCGCAGGCGTGCGCGTCGAGCTCCCACACGAACTCGACGCCCGAGATCTCGACGCCGCTCCCCTTCGACGCCTCACCGGGCATCGGGGCGAACACGGGCGTCACGCCGGGTGCACCCGACGCGGGAGAGGACGCCTCCGTCGGCGATGGCACCACGAC
>CAIOHM010000568.1 GCA_903858055.1 uncultured delta proteobacterium | reverse complement strand
TCATGAGCGGCAAGGGCGGCGTCGGCAAGAGCACCACGGCCACGAACCTCACGCTCGCGCTGCATCGCCTCGGCTACCGCGTGGGCCTCCTCGATGCGGACATCTACGGTCCGAGCATCCCCACGATGCTCGGCATCACGGGCCGTCCCGTCTCGACCGACGGCAAGAGCATCGAGCCCCTCGAGCGCTTCGGCGTGAAGCTCATGAGCATCGGCTTCCTCCTCGAAGACCCCAAGCAAGCGGTCATCTGGCGCGGCCCCATGCTCACGGGCGCGCTCCAGCAGTTCATGAAGGACGTGCACTGGGGCAACCTGGATTTCCTCGTCTTCGACCTCCCGCCGGGCACGGGCGACGTGGCGCTCTCGCTCTCGCAGCGCGTGCGCTCCACGGGGGCGGTCGTCGTGACCACGCCGCAGAACGTGGCGACCGACGACGTCTTCAAGTCGGTCTCGATGGCGCAGAAGCTCGAGATCCCCGTGCTCGGTGTCGTCGAGAACATGAGCTACTTCGTCGACCCGGCGGGCAACCGCCACGAGCTCTTCGGGAAGGGCGGCGGTCAGGCCGTGGCGGACTTCGCGGGCGCGCCGCTCCTCGGTCAGGTGCCCATCGAGCAGACGGTGCGCGAGTGGGGCGACAAGGGCACGCCGGTCGTGCAGGCGGCGCCTCAGAGCGCGATCGCCCAGGTTTTCCTCGAGATCGCCGAGAAGCTCGTCGACACGATCAGCGAAGCGAGCGACGACGGCGGCCTGCCCACCATCGACCGGAGCGGCGGCCAAGGGCGCGTGCGCCTGCCGATCGCGAAGTGATCGACCCCGGCCTCGCGGTGTGGGCGCGGGAGCTCGGGGTCTCGCACGAGGCCATGGAGCTCTACGTCGCGAGCGACGTCGTCGACCTGCACATCGACTCGTTCATTTGGTCACGGCTCGCGGGTTACGACCTCACGCGCCGCCACTCGCTTGGGCCTCTCGGTGGGCGCTTCTTCCGCCAGGTCGACTTCCCGCGCATTCGCGAGGCGCACGTCACGGGCGCGACCTGGGTCATCACGACGAACATCGGCCGCCGCTCGCCCTGGCGTGCGCGCACGTTCTTTCGCAACCTCGAGGCGCTCGTGGGCACCTTCGCGCGCGTGCAGGAAGATTTCGCGGTCGTGCGCAACGTGGCCGAGTACCGGGCGGCGCGGGCTCTCGGCAAGCACGGCGCGTTCATCGGCGTGCAAGGCGGCAACGCCTTCGACGACAACGTCGCGTGGGTCGACGCGATCCCGGAGGGGCTCGTGCTCCGCGTGACCCTCGTGCACCTCTCGACCTCGAGCCTCGGCGTCACGAGCTCACCGCTCCGCTTCGGCGCGCGCGCGGGTCTGAGCACGAAGGGCCGCGAGCTCGTCGAGCGCCTCAACGCACGGAAGATCTTCGTCGACCTCGCGCACGTGAGCCGCGAAGGGTTCTTCGACGCGCTCGAGGTTCACGACAAGAGCCAGCCGGTGCTCGTGACGCACACGGGCGTGAGCGGCGTGCACCCGCACTGGCGCAACCTCGACGACGAGCAGCTCCGCGCCGTGGCGCGCACGGGCGGCACCGTAGGCATCATGTACCAAGCGGGCTTCCTCGGCCCGTCGCACTTCGGCGGTAGGGCCGCGGCCGTGGTCGATCACCTCGAGCACATCGTGAACGTGGTCGGCGAGGAGCACGCGTCGCTCGGGAGCGACTGGGACGGCATGATCGTGCCGCCCGTCGACATGCCCTCATGCCTCGAGCTCCCGAAGCTCGTGCAGATCATGCTCGATCGCGGCTTCTCGCCCGAGCGCGTGCAGAAGATCTTGGGAGGAAATTTCCTCAGGGTCGTCGCAGCGCTGCGCGGTTGACTGTGCTGGGAAACGCGAACGCTCTCGAAGCTAGCGCTGGTCGAGGAAGGAGTACTCAATGTACTTCGACGAGACCGCACCCCCAAGCTATCCCGCTCTGCTCCGCAGACCGGGGCTTGGGTCCCCGACGATTCGAGGCGCAGCGCCGTCTCCCAGCGTCCACCTAGCGAATGAAGGTGACGCTCGCCGTGTGGCTCTGAACGGGGTTCAACGCGGCGCCCGTGTCGTCGACGAGGTCGATGCGCACGTTCTTGGTGCCGAGGGGATTGCTGCAGTGTGCAAGGTTCAGATTCACGCCCGAGGTGGCGCTCGCGATCGTGTTGTAGGCTTGGCCCGGCGCGTTGCAGGCGGCGCCGTCGATCGTGACGCGCGCGTGGCCGCAGTTGGTGAGACCGCCGCACTGGCCGGGGGCGCGGAGCGTGAAGTCCGAGAGCATGAAGCGCAGGGGGGTGAGGTTCGAGGCCGGCACCGTGACGACGTCTTCGTCGAGCGGGGCCGTGAGGCGCACCTTGCCGCGGATGAAGTTCGTGGAGAGGGTCGCGATCTCGCGCGTGGCGAAGGGCGCGTGGTTCTCCTGCACGAGCTCGACCGAGATGGTCTTGATGCCCGTCGGGCCTCCCTGACAGAAGGCCATGTTCATCTTCGTCGGGCCGGGCTGGAAGATCGAGATGTTGTAGGCCTTGCCCGCGGCGACATTGTTGCAGGTCGTGCCGTCGATGGTCACGTGCACGTGCCCGCAGTTCGGCTCACCGCGGCAGTCGTTCGGTGAGCGGATGGTGAAGCCCGGCGTCTCGATCGAGAGCACGGCCAGGTCGTCCGCGGCGACGTTCGCGATGCCGTTCGCGACGGGAGCGAGGAAGATCACGCGCGGGAAGAGGCCCGCATCGCCGGCGTCGCTCGAAGGCGTACCTGCATCCGCATTCGCGCTCGCATCGCCCGCGGCGCCTGCATCTGCCGGAGCGGCGTCGGGTTCGCTCGCGCCCGCGTCCGTGGTGTTCGCGTCGAGAGCGGGCGCCGCGTCGGCGGCCGCGTCGAGGTCCGAGGCGTCGCTCGAGGCGCCCGCGTCGGTGCCGAGGTTTGGGTCGACGCGGAAGTCGTCGAGGCCGATGATCGTGGCGCAGCCGGCGGCGGAGAGGGTCGTGGCGAGCGCGAGGAGGTAGGTGGAAGGTGCACGCATGGGAGACCGAAGCGTTGGTGGTGCGCGCAGGCGCTAGAACGAGCCTTCGAGAGAGACCGAGGCGGGGGTCACACGCAGCGCGGTCGTGGGTGCACGTTCACCGGGCGGTGCGAAGTAGAGGTACGCGCCACCGGCAAGGGCGAGGCCGCCGACGACCCAGCTCGCGGTCGAGAGCGTGGCCCAACGGTTCGCGCTGTCGAGGATGCCCTGCGCGGAAGGCTGGCAGACGCCACTCTTGCAGAGTGCATCGAGATCGTTCTTCTCGCCCAGGGCCAAGAGACCGAAGGCCGAGCCCGCCGCGACGCCCGCCGCGCCGACGCCGAGGGTGACGTAGGCCCAGGTGCGATCGGGTTCGCTCGCCAACACCACGGGTGCGGTGGCGGCTGCCGGCGCGGGCGTCGCGGCGGCCGCCGGTGCCAGCGGAAGAGCAGGCTGCGCGGCGACCGCGGCGGACTCTTCGCGGAGCGCGACCTCGACGGTGAAGGGCTTGGTCTGCTTGACCTCGACCGTGCGTAGCTCGGGCTTGTAGCCCTCTTGCTCGACGCGGAGCTCGTGCTTGCCGAGCTCGAGGTAATACGGTCCGGCTCCGCGTGTGACGGCCTCACCGTCGAGGAGCACCTTCGCGCTCGCGGGCGTGACCTGAAGGGTCGCCGCGGCGACGAGCGAGTAGAGCGTGGCGCGGACCTCTTCGGCGCGCTTGGCCTGATCGGCCGTGATGACCTCGCGGCCGTCTTCGAGGAAGCGCGTGAGCTCGTCGATCGCGCGCGCGTAGCTGCGGCTCGACTTCGAACACGCGGCCATGTTCCAGAGGAGGCGCGGGTTCTTCGAGAGCTCGTAGGCCTCGCTGAGCTTCGCGTGCCCGGTGAGGACATCGCCCGCGTCGAAGAGGTCGCGGCCCTTGAGGTACGCGTCGAGCGCGGGGCCCGTGAGGAGCTCGGCGAGCGGGCGCTGGGCCTTTTCGCTGGCCGCGGGCTTCCCGCTCTTCTCGGCGGCGAGAGCGGCGGGGGCAAAGAGGAGGGCGACGACGAGGAGCTTCGGGGCGATGCGCATGGCGATGATGGGGTGCGTCGCGCTCAGTCGAACGACATGTCGAGCGACGACTTGCGCTTGGTGGGCGCGTGCGGGGCAGGGGCGGCGGCGGGCGCGGGTGCGGCCTTCGTGGGCGCGGGCTTCGCGGCGCTCGTGCCGGCTTCGGGCGCGGCCGGTGCAACCGCGGCGGGCGCGGGTGCCG
>CAIOHM010000567.1 GCA_903858055.1 uncultured delta proteobacterium | reverse complement strand
GGGTGCAGGGAAGCCGCGGGGGCTCCGCGATCAGAACGAGCCGCCGAGCTGGTAGCTCACGCCGAGCGCCGTGGTCTTCGCGCCGTCCTCGTCGCCGTTCTTCGAGGAAAGGTCGATCGCGAGGTTCAGCGCCGGGCCGTGGAAGAACGCGCCGCGCGTCCAGAGGTAGGGAACTTCGACGCCCACGGCGAAGCGCGAGTTGGTCTCGTCCTTGCCCGCCGCGTTCTTGCTGGTCGAGCTCGTGTAGATGGGCTGGAGCTTCGGCCAGAGCGTCGCGTCGCCCATGGCCACGCGGTAACCGACGCTCGGCGCGATCGACATGCTGGACGAGTCCTTGCCGCTGTCGTTGCTCGAGAACTGGAGCGCGCCGCCGAGCGTGATGTCGTTCGTGACCCAGTAGTTGACGGCGAACGAGCCGATCGAGAGGCTCGGACCGACGGTCGTCTGCGTGAGGCTGTCGCCGGTGGCAGGCGAGACCATCGCGACACCGAGCACGGGCACGGCGCCCGAGACGGAGATCGCGCCAGCGCGACCGAGCGCCTCGTCGGCGTGGGCGAGCGAGGCCGAGAGCGAGAGGGCGGCAACCGAGGCAACGAGGAGGGACTTCTTCATGGTGATGTCTCTTTCTGTGTTGAGAGGACCCCGTGGGGCCGTGGCTTGGACGGGCGTCGCGCGAATTCGTTTGTCACCCAAACGGGCGACGCCGCGCCCCGAGCTTCTCGCACGCGCCGTGCCAGCATTCCCTGGCCCGGCGCTTCGCATGAAATCTCCGCGAAACAAGGCATGCGCGTCGGTATCGGAGGTCTGCGACTGATCGCTTTCGCGCGAAAGCGCGTACGCACCGCGCGCACGATGCGTCGCACCCGAAGGCCGCGCGTGTTGCATCACGGTCACACGTCGAAGCGCTTATCGAAGTACGACCCCGAAGCATCCGCTGTCCAGGCACCGAGTAGCCATCGCCTACTCGCCGTATGCGTGAGCCTCGGAAGCCCTGTGCTCCGCGTGCTAGGACATCGCGCCATGGCCCTCCCCACCGCCCTCGCTGCCCGCATCCGCTTCCCCGTCGTCGGTTCGCCGATGTTCATCCTCTCGACGCCGGAGCTCGTGATCGCGCAGTGCAAGGCGGGCATCATCGGGTCATTCCCTGCCCTGAACGCACGCCCGAAAGAGGCGCTCGACGGCTGGCTCACGCGCATTCGCGAGGAGCTCACGGCCCACGACGCGGCCCACCCCGAAGCCCTCGCCGCGCCCTTCGCGGTCAACCAGATCGTCCACAAGTCGAACGATCGCCTCGAGCACGACCTCGAAGCCTGCGTGCGCCATCGCGTGCCCGTCGTCATCACGTCGCTCGGCGCGCGCGAAGACGTCAACGCGGCGATCCACTCCTACGGCGGGCTCGTGTTCCACGACGTCATCAACGTCGCCCACGCGCGCAAAGCGCTCGAGAAGGGCGCGGACGGCCTCATCGCGGTGTGTGCCGGCGCGGGCGGACACGGCGGCACGCTCTCACCCTTCGCGCTCGTGCAGGAAATTCGCTCGTTTTTCAATGGCCCCCTCTTGCTGGGCGGAGCCATCGCGAACGGCCGCGCGGTCCTTGCAGCGCAGGCCATGGGCGCCGACCTCGCCTACGTGGGGTCGTCCTTCATCGCCACGACGGAAGCCAACGCGACCGAGGCCTACAAGCAGGGCGTGGTCGAAGGCGCTGCGAGCGACATCGTCTACACGAACCTCTTTACGGGCGTGCACGGCAACTACCTGCGCGCGTCGATCGTGAACGCCGGCCTCGACCCCGAGAATCTCCCCGTCTCCGACCCGTCGAAGATGAACGTCGGCTCCGGCGGCGCGAGCGCGGCGAAGGCGTGGCGCGACATCTGGGGCTGCGGTCAGGGCATCGGCGCGGTCCGTGCCGTGGAGAGCGTCGCGGAGCGCGTGGCGAGCTTCCGCCGCGAGTACGAGGACGCGCGGCGCGCCCTCATGGGTGCCTGAGCGCCGACGGGGTCAGCCGCCCGGGAAGAGCGGTCGGCCATACACGCGCCCGGGCCAGGGCATGTTCACGAGCACGACGAGCACGAGCACGGCGCACGCGATGGCCACGCGCTTGTGCTTCGCGGACGCGTCTTCGATCTTCTTCGCCGAGGCCGACAGCCCGTGGAACGCGCCGATCGCGAGGATCATCGTCGGCCCGTGCTCCACGGCCCAGTAGCGAAAGACCGGGTTTTTCATGAGGTTCGGCGTGGTCGCGAACGCGGTCAGACCAAGCGGGCTCACGCTCACCCAAAGAAGGAGACCCACGAGCAACTCCACGTCGAGGGCGATCGTGGCCGCAAGGAGCAGCTTGCGATCCACCGGCGCATAGGGGGCCTTCACGAGCGCGGCGCGCGCCGAGCGTTGGAGCACGACGAGCGGAAGGACGAGGGCGACCCAGCGCCAGAGCGAGTGGAAGTGGACGAGCGCCGTGTAGAGCATGTGAGCCTCAGGGGCCCTAACAGCCTGACCGCCGGAGCGCGAGGGTGCCGGCTTTCGGAACGAGCGCGTGTGGTACGTTCGCCCGGTGGATCGAACGCGCGCGCAACGGATCGGGGCGGTGCTCGTCGTCGCCGCAGGCTTGGCCGCGGGCGGCGCGTGGTTCGTTCGTCACCGTCGCGGCTCGACGCCCGAGGTCGCGTCGCTTTCCCCCTTCACAGGCGCGTGGCTCGGTTGCAAGCGCCTCGAAGGCAATCGATGCGCGCGCGACGCGGGGCGACCGCTGCGCCTCTTCGTCGGGTTCGAACACGGCGCCTTGCAGACGCTCACGCGAAGCGACGGCGCACAGGTCGACGTGCACGCGCTCGGGCACGTCTCAGACCGCGACGTCTACGCCATCGAAGGTGAGCCGCGCGGGCCCGTCGTTCTCGCCTTCGCGGACGGCACGCGGATGGCGACCGCGCTCGAAGACGAGCTCACGAGCCCGGCCATCGTCGCCGTCGACGAGCGAAAGAAGAAAGGTCTCTTCGAACTCGCGATCGCCGAAGCAGACGCCTCGCTGGTGACGGCCCGCGGACGTGAGGCGCTCCGGCTCCTCTCGCTCTCGGCCCGCGCGGCGCTCGCCGGTGGCGCGCCTGCGGAGGCCGTGAAACGCCTCGAGCGTGCCGAGTTGCTCGCGCGCGAAGAGCGCTTCGAAGACGACGAGGCGACCGAGCGCCTCGTGCGCGCCTACGTGCAGAGCACACGCCTCGGATCGCTCACCGAGGCGCGGGAAGCCCTGGGGGACGCTACCGGTTTTTGGAGTCACCGCCCGCAGCACGCGGCACACCGGCTCTACTACCGCGGCCTCGCCTCGATGCTCGCGGGCGACGCGCGTCAGGCGATCACCGATTTGCGCGCGGCCATCGAGGGACACGCGCTCCTCGGAAACAGCTCAGCAGAACTCGATGCCACCGCTGCGCTCGCCGGCGCCTTCGCCCACGTGGGCCGCGTCGACGAAGCCGTCGCCCTCGTCGAGCGTACCTCCCGCGAGACGCCGGCCCTCCAGAGCTGCAACGGCGTCTTCTTCGCCAACAACGCCACGTTCGCGGCGTTGCGCAGCGCCGAGCACCACACGGTGGCCTGGCGCGCGAACGACGAGCTGCGAGCGCGCGCCATGACGAGCGCGGCGCAGTGGATCGCCTTCTCGCGCAAGGTGCTCGGCGCGGCGTGCGGAGACCGCGCGGCACGCACGCTCACGGAGGTCCACGACGCCGAGCTCGCGCGCCTCGGCGACGACACCCTCTCGCTCGCGCGGGCCGTGCGTACCGCCCGAGACAAGCCCGCCCTCATGCTCCCCGTCGTCGCGCTCGACTGGCTCGAGCTCGATCTCGACCTGGCCGTGCGCGCCGGACGCTCGCGCGACGCCGAACGCCTCGCCAGCGAATTGCTTCACGAAGCCACCGCGCTCGACCAGCCGCACAGCGCGTGGGCCGCCCACGTGGCGCGGGCGCGGCTTCATCGCACGCGGAAACCGGACGAAGCCCGAGCAGCCCTCGAGGCCGCCGAGGCCGTGCTCGACCGCACGCTCCGGGACGTGGCCGTCGGCGATGGCCGCAACGCGTTCTTGACCGCGCACGAGCTCTCCGCCGCCATGCTCTTCGACGCGCTCCTCGATGCGCACGCCTTCGACGATGCCGAGGCGATTGCCAACCGATCGGCGCGCAGGGCCCTCGAGTCCGCCACCTCCGCGTATGCCCACCGAGGACCGAAGAGCCCAGAACAAGAACGTGCACTCCGCAACTACCTCGCGGTAAAGGTGCGCGTGGAGGAGGCCGCCGCGCATGACTGGGAACTCCCGGCTTCCGAGGTTGGCGCCGCGCGCTCCGGCCGGGCCCGCGCCCTCGGCGATGCGCGGCGCGAGCTCGAGGCGGCCTTCGCGCGAAATGAGGGCACGACGGCGAAGCGCGAGGCACCGAAAGCGCTCGTGACGGGGAAGCTCCGGCTCGTGCTTCACCCGACGCCGGGCGGGTACGCGCTGCTCGTGCGGGGGGGCGGACCCGATCGCGTCTTTCGCGTGAACCGGCGCATCGCCTCCGAGGCGCGCGAGAGCGTGGCTCGCGAGCTCCTCGAGGCTGCGCTGGCAGGGGCACGCGAGGGGAGCGAGGTGCACCTGACGGCGTACGGTCCGCTGCGGCGCCTCGACTGGCCTCGTCTCGCCGTCGACCGAACGGGCACGCCTCTCGCGACGCGCTTCGCCTTCGTCGAGCACCTCGGCTTGAACGGCATCGAGGAGACCGCACGCAGCGAAGCTTCCTTCGTGATCGCGGACGCGACGAGCGACCTTCCCTACGCAGCGCGCGAAGGCGATTACGTGCGCGAGCGTGTCGGCGCGCAGGCGATCGGCGGCACCGAGGCCACCCGACTCCGCGTGCAAGAGGCGCTCGAGAGTGGAACCTTCCTCCACTACGCCGGGCACGGGCGCTTCGCCGGTGCGGACGGTTTCGAGAGCGAGCTCCTCCTCGCGGGCGGGAGCACCCTCGCCGTGAGCGACGTGCTCTTGCTCGCGCGCACGCCGACCATCGCCGTGCTCTCCGGGTGCGAGCTCGCCAAGAGCGACGACGCCTCCGGCGAGTCGTTTGGGATCGCCCAAGCGCTCTTGGCCCGCGGCACGCACTTCGCCATCGCCCCGAGCCGAACGGTCAAGGACGAGCTCGCCGAGCGCTTCGTTCGTGCACTCTACAACGATGGTCCCCTGACGGAGAGCACTGTCGCCGTGCGCATGCACGAGGCCCTCGCGCGGCTCTCCCGCGAGGTACCGGGCGAAGACTGGAGCACGTTTCGCCTCCTCGCCCGCTGAAGGTGCGGGCGCGCGCGAGGCTCACCGCGGCAAGGGCAACCCGAAGCCGATCTCGGGGATGCGCACGGGCGCGACGCCCACGCGGCTCTCGGAGAGCCAAGCGATCGACGTGTCGTCGAGGTCCCGGTCGAACGCGAAGCGCGCGCGGCGGGGGCCTGCTCCGTCGACCTCGAGGATGGTGACGCGGAGACCAGGCACCGCGATCTCGTCTCCCGCGCGAAAGCGCTCGTCGTCGCTGC
>CAIOHM010000566.1 GCA_903858055.1 uncultured delta proteobacterium | reverse complement strand
GCATCCCCCGCAGCGACTCGATCCGCACGTCGGACCGGCGCGGCGGAGACATCATCAACCCGGTGAGGTCGACGACCTTGTCGTTCGGGTGCACGAAGAGCTTGAGCGCCTCCGCGAGGTTCGCCTTGCCCGTGAGCTCCGTGAGCGCCTTCTCGAGCATGACCTTCGCCGAGTCGGCCTTCGGGTAGAGCTTGTTCGGCTGGAGCGTCTCGGCCGAGGTGACCTTGATGACGCGGCCCGGAGACGAGAATGGCTGAAAGCCCGCGGGGGGCACGGCCGCGTACGAGGGGCCGTCTTTGCTGACGGGCGCCGCTTCGGCGGAGCCGGTGCCGAGCAGCGTGGCCGCAGCAACGGAGCCGACGAGCAGATCGCGGCGGTCGAGGTCGAGCGTCGAGGCGGAGTCGGGGGTCGTCGAGGCGTCGTGGCTCATGGCGTTCTCCGCGTTCTACTTCGTGCACGAGCGTCACGCGAGGGGCAAACTCTCGGCCGCCGCTCGCACGGTTCGTCGGTCCTGCGCGGCACGTGGCCACCGGACGCGCACGACCCCTGCGCTGGCTTTCTCCGCGCCCCCGCGCCCTTGGCCGGCGACGGCCGGCCGTGGCCACCGCGACGCATCGCCCGACGTCGACCGTTTCCTGGTTTTTTCTGCGTCGTGACGTTGGCACGCGCCCTGCTCGAGGGGTCTCCAAAGCGGCGCATCCCGCGCCTCGAACACCAAGGAGAACCCCATGAGCAGCACCGCCACCACCACCCGCACGATGAAGGTCGTCTACGCCATCACGGAGCGCGCGCCCGGCAAGTCCTACTGGACCCGCATCGGCGTCGGCTTCGTCAACCAAGACGGGTCGATCAACCTGCGCCTCGAGTGCGTGCCGTTCGGCCCGAACACGTCGATGCAGATCCGCGACTACGACGCCCGCGACGCCGAGCGCGACGCGGAGCAAAGCCTTGCGAGCACGCGCAGCCGCGTGCGCCGTGAGCCCCTCGAAGCGGGAGCCCTCGCCTGATGCCGCTGGAGGCATCGACCACCCACGAGTTCCTCGGGCGCGTTCGCGCGCGCCTCGGGGCGCTCCGGCCACGAACCGGCTATGCGCGGCGCACGCTCTTCCGCGCCGTGCTGTTCGCCACCTTCGTGGCCGCGGTCTCGCTCGTGGGCCGGGCCTGGGCCCTCGCGCGACTCCCCTCGGCGGCGCCGACCGTCGCGGACCGCGTCGCGCTCGGTGAGCCCCTCACGCACGGCTCTTCCGCGGCGCCCGACCTCGCGCACGACACGCCGACGCCCGCCCGCTCCGCGATCGCAGGCCCCAGCGCAGGTCCCGCGATCGCGCCGCGCGCCGCGGAGACCACGACGAACGGCGAGCCGCTCGTGAACCTCAACACGGCCACCGCGAGCGAGCTCGAGACCCTGCCCTACGTGGGCCCGAAACGTGCGCAAGCAATCCTTGCACTCCGCACGAAGATCGGACGCTTCAAGTCCGTCGACGAGCTCCTCAAGGTCAAGGGCATCGGACGCGGCACGCTCAAGCGGATGCGACCGAAGCTCACGGTCGGCGCAACGTAGACCGCCGCCCGAAGCCCGCACGAACGCTCCGAGCCTCGCAACGCCGACGAGGTTACACGGCGAGCGCTTCTTCGAGCCCCTTCACGAAGGCTCGAAGGCGCTCGCCGTCGACCTTCCACGCGGCACGATTCGCCACGAGCACGCTCGAGACCGAGGCGACGTCTTCGATGACCTCGAGGCCGTTCTCCTCGAGCGTGCGGCCCGTCTCGACCAAGTCGACGATCACGTCTGCGAGCGTCGTCACGGCACCGAGCTCGACCGACCCGTGAAGCTTCACGACCTCGACCTGCTCGCCCTTCTTCGCGTAGTGCGCGAGCGCCATGCGCGGGTACTTCGTCGCGACCCGGAGCACGTGGCCTCGCGGCGCGGTAAAACCCTTGGGGGCAGCGACGGCGAGCTTGCAAACGCCCACGCGCAAGTCGAGCACACGAAAGAGCTCGGAGCCCTTCTCGTCGAGCACGTCGCGCCCCACGACCCCGATGCTCGCGACGCCGCGCTCCACGTACGTTGGCACGTCGTCGGGCTTCAGCAAGAGCGCTTCAAGCCGACCGCACGCGCTCGTCCGCACGAGTGCACGCTCGTCGCTCAAGAACGACGAGGCGTCGTAGCCCGCCTTCGCGAGCAGCGGCACGAGCACCTTGAGCACGCGGCCCTTGGGCACCGCGAGGGTCAGGGCATCGCTCACGCCTCGGCCCCCTTCACGCGGGCGACGTCTGCGCCGAGACCCTGGAATTTCTGCTCGATCATCTCGTACCCACGATCGATGTGGTAGACGCGACGCACCTCGGTCTCGTCTTCGGCCATGAGCCCCGCGATCACGAGCGACGCGCTCGCGCGGAGGTCCGTGGCCATGACGCTCGCGCCGTAGAGCCCCTTCACGCCCTTCACGTGCGCGGTGTGGCCCTTGAGGGAGATGTTGGCGCCCATGCGCACGAGCTCGGGCACGTGCATGAAGCGGTTCTCGAAGATGGTCTCGCTGATGATGCTCTCGCCCTCGGCGAGGGTGAGGATCGCGAGGAGCTGCGCCTGCATGTCGGTGGGAAAGCCCGGGTGCGGATCCGTGGAAAAATTCACGCCGCGCAGCGGTCCTTGCCGGCGCACGCGGATGCCACCCTCCGCTGCGTCGATGAGCACGCCGGCCTCGCGCATCGTGCGAATGAGCGCCTCGAGGTCCTCGAAGCGTGCCCCCTCCACCACCACGTCGCCGCCTTCGACCGCCGCTGCCGCGCACATGTACGTCCCGGCCTCGATGCGGTCGGGCATGATCGCGTGGTCGAAGGGCGCAAGGTTCCCGGGCTCCACGCCTTGAATGTGGATCGTCTCGGTGCCCGCCCCGTCGATCTTCGCGCCCATCTTGTTGAGGATGCGCGCGAGCTCCTCGATCTCCGGCTCTTTCGCCGCGTTGACGAGGGTCGTGCGGCCCTTCGCGAGCGTCGCCGCCATGAGCACGTTTTCGGTGCCCGTCACCGTGGGCATGTCGAAGCGCACTTCCGCGCCCTTCAGGCGACCGCCGGCCGGGGCTTCGCAGATCACGTAGCCCTTCTCGAGCTTGATGTCGCAGCCCATGGCCTCGAGGCCCTTCAAGTGCTGGTCGATGGGCCTCGCGCCGATCGCGCAGCCGCCGGGCAGCGAGACCTTCGCGCGGCCGAAGCGCGCGACGAGCGGACCAAGCACCAGCACGCTCGCGCGCATTTGCTTTACGAGCTCGTACGGCGCCTCGGGCTTCACGTCGGTCGAAGCGCCCACGGTGAAGATCGGCGCTTCCATGTTCACGGGGCGGCCTAGGAACTTCAGCAACGCCGCGGTCGTGACCATGTCACGGAGCTTCGGCACGTTGCGGAGCGTGCTCTCGCCGTCGCTCAGCAGCGTCGCGCAGAGAATGGGAAGCGCGGCGTTTTTCGCACCGCTGACACGCACGCGCCCCTTGAGCGGGCGACCACCTCGAACTCGAATCGCGTCCATGGCTCGAATCTGCCGGTGTGCGTGGCTGCGGGCCTACTTCTTGGCCTCTTTGGCGGCCTTGAAGCGCGCTTTCAGGCGCGCCGCGTAGCCTTCCTTGTTGTCCTGCTTCACGCGTGAGAGCGCGAGCGCGTCCGCGGGCACGTCCTTCGTCACGGTCGTCCCGGTGCCCACGTAGGCGCCGCGCCCGATCGTCACGGGCGCGACGATCTGCGAGTCGCTGCCGATGAACGCGTCGTCTTCGATGACCGTCGTGTGCTTCTGAAAACCGTCGTAATTGCAGAAGATCGTGCCTGCGCCGACGTTCACGCGCTCGCCGACCACGCCGTCGCCAAGGTAGGCGAGGTGGTTTGCCTTCGCGCCCTTCGCGAGCTTCGTCTTCTTGGTCTCGACGAAGTTCCCGATGTGCACGTCTTCGCCGAGGTGGCTCTCGGGGCGCAGGTGCGCGAAGGGCCCGACCTGCGCGCGCGGCCCGACCACGCTCTGCTGCGCCACCGAGTAGGGCTTCAGGTACGCGCCCTCTTCGACGAGCACGTCCTCGAGGACGCACCCCACGTCGATGCGCGCCCCCGCCTTGACCTGGGTTTTTCCTCGCAAGACGGCGTTCGCTCCGATCATCACGTCCGCCTCGACGACGACGCCCGCGTCGACGAGCGCGCCCGCCGCCACGGTGACGCCGGCCTTGCGCAGCCCCGTGTGGATGCGCTCACGCATCGTGAGCTCGGCCTCGAAGAGCTGCGCGCGATCGTTGCACCCCACGAGCACCTCCGCGCGGGCCTCCACCGGCGTCCCGTGCGCGCCCTGCGCGGCGGCGATCGCGACCACGTCCGTGAGGTAGAGCTCGCCTTGCGCGTTCTTGGGCTCGAGCTTCGTGAGCGCGCTCGCGAGGAAATCGCGGGCGAACACGTACACGCCGGGGTTGATTTCGGTCAGCGCCTTCTCGGCCGCCGAAGCGTCTTTCTCCTCGCGGATGCCCACGAGGCGCCCCTCGCCGTCGCGCAGCATGCGCCCGTAGCCGAACGGGTTCGCGAGGCGGCACGTCGCGACCACGAGCCGCCCCTCCGCCGCGAGCATCGCGCCGAGATCGCTCGCCTCGATGAGGGGCGCATCACCGTAGAACACGAGCACGCGATCGGCGCCCGGAGCCACGGCCTCGAGCCCACAGCGAACCGCGTCGCCGGTGCCGAGCTGCTGCGGTTGCACGGCGAAACGCACGCGATCGCCGAAGGCGGCGCTGAGCGACTTCTCCACGAGCTCACGGCCATGCCCCACGACGACGATGACCTCGGCGCAGCCCGCACCGAGCGCCGCCGCGACACCATGGTGCACCATGGGCCACCCGCAGACGGGATGGAGGACCTTGGGCAGCGTGCTCTTCATGCGCGTGCCTTGGCCGGCGGCGAGGACGATGGCGACGGTGTTCGGGCGGGAAGACATGCGGGCTGGATAGAACATTTGCGGGCGGAATGCTCGCTTCGCTCGCGGGGCCGCGGGGCGCTCTTGAGACGGATCGGCTCGTCGGGCGGTGCGACGCTTCGCTCGCTTGCGGCTCCGGCTCGTGCACCCGCGACTCTCCGCGCGGCACCTGACGAAACCTCTCGCCCCGCCAGCCTCCGCCGCCGCTCGCTCCGGCGCCGCACCACCCGCACGTCGCCTCGGACACGACTCGAAGAGAACCGCGGCCGGGCTCGCTTCGCTTGGGGAGAGAGGAGAGAAAGGAGAGAGGAGAGAAAGGAGAGAGGAGAGAAAGGAGAGAGAAAAGAGAGGGAAAAGAGGGAGCG
>CAIOHM010000565.1 GCA_903858055.1 uncultured delta proteobacterium | reverse complement strand
CGCTCGCCCAGCGCCACGGGGCAAAGGTCGCGGTCGTCGAGAGCTCCGACCCAGCGGGGAGCCTCGCGCAGATCAAACGCGCGCGCCTCGGTGGCCTCATCGCCAACTGGATCCTCGTCATCGAACCGCGCCACTTCGCGCAGCTCGCACCGCTCGTCGACCCGCTCCCCTACGTGGCCCTCGGCGACTCCTTCGCGCCGCCGGAGAACGTGCTCTTCGCGGCGAACGAGATCGCCCGCGGCGGGGGCACGGAAGGCCGCGGCAGCGCACGTCTCCTCTTCGGGGCCGCGGTGCGCTTTCGGGTCGCCGGCCGCGACGAAGACGAGATCGGCTTCACGTACAACGTGAGCGAGACCGGCCTCTACGTGCGCACGCTCGTGGCGCCGCCCGCGAAGGAGAGCGTCTGGCTCGAGTTCCAGCCGCCGCGCTCGGACCGCCGTGTGCGCCTCGAGGGAGTCGTTCAGTGGCGTCGCCCCTTTGGCCCAAACGATCAGGCCACGGTCCCGACGGGCTTCGGCATCGTCATCACCGACGGCAGCCGCGCCGATCGCGCCCGCTACAGCGACGGCTACAAGGCGCTCCACGCGAGCACCTTCGGCCCCGCTTCCGTGTAGACTGCAAAAAAAGACGCGGCCCTCGCTTGGAGAGCCGCGCTCGCGAAGACTCCGAAGAGCCTCGCGTCACTTCTTCTTGGGCGCGGGCTTCGGGGCCTCGACCTCGGCGGCCGCGGGCTCGAGCACCTCGAGCTTCGCGTAGGTCACGATGCCGTTCACGTCGGACTGCACGTCGCTCGAGGTCGAGAACGTGTAGTCGTAGGTGCCGGTGACCTTCACGCGCGCGCCCACGGCCGGGAGCGGGAACGGAATGGGCTTGCCGTTGAGCTCGTCGTTCACGAGCTCCTTCGGGGCTTCCTTCTTGCCCTTGTACGCATTGAACGCCTCGAAGACGTTCGCGAAGTTCGAGGCCCAACCCATGATCTTGATGCGCGGCTTCTTCGCGTCCGTCGCGTCGTCGGCGATGACGAAGGTGGGCACCTCGGTCTTGCAGTCGTCCGGGTCCTTCTTGCCGACCTTGTGCCAGGCGCAGCTGTCGGCCGTCGAGATGTTCTCCGCGACGATCGTGCCGACGACCGTGACCTCTTTGCCCGTCACGTCCTTCGCGTGGATGCGGCTGTTGAGGTGGTGGATGAGGCCGTAGACCGTGTACGCGTCGCCCTGCTTGAAGTTCGTGGGGACGACGGGAACCTCGGGAAGCTGCGGCTTCGGCGCCGTCGAGGCGGGCGTCGGCTTGTACGCCATCTCTTCCTTGGACTGGCAGCCCACGGAAGCAAGCGCGAGGAGGGAACCGAGAACGAGCGCAGAGGCGTGACGCATGGGGGGAGGACCTAACACGACAGGGCGAAGAACGGCGAGAGCGGAACTCATGGAGAGCGCACGCAACGCCCGGGGCGCACGGAAAGGTACGCGGTGACTGAAATCCCAGCGAATCCCCTGCTCATCGGAGCAGCGCCGCCGTCGCTCCGGGACCCGCGTAGGGCCGCGTTCAGAGCCGAAGTTGCTGGGCCTTCGCGACGGCCTTCGCGGGGTTGATGACGCCCCAGCCCTGGCGATCGACGGGCACGTTCGGGAGCCGCGACGCGGTGTCGATGAGGATCTTCTTCACCTGGTACGGCGCGAGCTGCGGGTTGGCCTCGAGCATCTGCGCCACGACCGCGGTGACGATGGGCGCCGCGAACGAGGTGCCGTCGACGTACTTGTAGTGCCCCGAGACGATCTTCTGGTCCCGGCGCTTGATGTCGACGAGGTTCTTCAAGAAGTAGCTCTCGCGGTTCACGACCGCGTCGAGCTCGGGGTCGACGCCGCGGTTCTCGAGGAGGAGCTGCTTGGCCTCTTCGTCGCTCGCGGCGCGCGCGAGCGAGTCGAGCAGGAGCGCCTGCGCGGAAGTGGGCGTCTCCGGGAGAATCGGCGCCACGACCCAGTTGGCCTGCGCCACGAGCTCGGGCTTCTGGAGCCCGTCGATCGTCGGACCGAAGCTCGAGTGGTACATGCCCACGCGCCCGGGGGTGTGATCCTTCGCGTCGTCGATGCCGCCGACCGTGATCGCCGCCGGAGAGCTCGCCGGGGGCAGCACGCGGTGGCTCGCGTCCCAGCCGGCGTTGCCCACGGCTGCGACCACGACGATGCCCGCGCGCGTGGCCTCTTCGACCGCGCGGCAGATGGGGTCGTCGATGTACGTGGCTTCGTAGTCGCCGCCGCACGAGATGTTGAGGACGCGGATGGCGTAGGCTTCACGGTGCTTGATCGCCCACTCGATGCCACGTCGAATGTCATGGTGAGCGATGCGACCCACGGTGCCCGCCTTGAGGAGGACGACCTCGGCGTCGGGCGCGAGGCCCTTGTAGCGGCCGCTCGAGAGGTGGCCGTTGCCCGCACACACCACGCTCGTCATCATGCCGTGCCACGAGCTCGCGTCGGGCGCGGGGCAGCTGCGCGGGGTGGTCTGGTCAGCGCGCACGTCGTAATGCACGAGCACGCGGTTGCGCGGCTCGGTGAGGTCCGGGTGCGCGTGGAAGCCCGAGTCGATGAACGCGATGCTGATGCCGCGGCCCGTGTACTCGCTGTTCGTGGCGAGGCGACTCGCGAGCGGGCCCACGTTCGGCACGCCCGGCGGCGGCATGATGCTGGCGGTGGTGTCGGAGGGGGACGTGGGCTCGGCCATGGGGGGTTTCTATGAACCAGCGTCTCGCGGCGCTGTCGAGCGTTGTCCGCCGGCAGAACCTGCGGCGGGCGCGCGACGCATCGCAAAAAGCGCGAGGCGCACCGCGTCACCGTTGCCTACACGGGCGCACCCGAATGGCGCTTCATGGCAGCCGGAGGTCGTACCGGCAACACGACCGTGGTATTTGCACCTGCGATCATGCGAACCGCACCCCCGCCGCTCAAGGTTTGCTTCATCGACATGAACGCCGGCGTCGAGAACCAGGCCATGCGTTGCCTGCAATCGGTGATCGCCCGCTTCGAGTCGGAGCTGCGCGAGTCGAACCCCACGCTGCCGATCGAGGTCTGCACCGTGAGCCCGCGCGACACGCTGCACACGATCCCGCGCGGCCATGACTTGTACATTGCAAGCGGTGGCCCCGGTGCGCCGCTCGAGGGCCTCGGCACGAGCTGGTACGACGACTTCCGCCGCTTCAGCGACGAGCTTATCGAGGCGCACGACCGCGACCCCGGTGACGCGCCGGCCATGTTCGCGATCTGCTACTCGTACGAGCTCGTCTCGATGCACCTCGGCATCGCGGACGTCGTGCAGCGCGACGGCCGCAAGTTCGGCGTCATGCCGGTCTACACGACGACGGCGGGCCGGCATCACCCGCTGCTCGCCCCGTTCGGCGATCGCCTCTTCGCGTTCGAGCACCGCAACTGGGAGGTCGTGAACCTCGACGAGAAGCGCCTCAACGCGATGAACGGCGCCGTGCTTGCGCGCGAGTCCCGCGAGGGCCGCGACGACAAGGGAGAGGCCGTCCTCGCGTTCAACGTGAGCGAGGCCATCGAGACGGTCCAGTTCCACCCGGAGGCCGACCTCGCGGGCATCTTCAACTGGATCGATCGGCCCGAGCAGCAGAAGGCCTTCGTCGACAGCTACGGCGACCTGACCTTCGAGCGCATGCTCAAGACGATCAAGAACCCCGAGCGCGTGGCCCGTGTGCACCACGAGGTCATCCCCGGCTGGATGCGCCGCCGCTTCAACTCGATCTACGCCGCGCGCGGGTGGGATGCGATGCCCTACGGCCCGGTCGAGGCCCTCTCGGGTGCGGATCTCTCCGTGCTGCTGGGCGCGAACGCCGAGCTCCCCTCGGCCCCGTCGCTCTGATTGCCGCGCTGCAGCGAGGGACGCGAAAGGCGCGAAGCGTTCGCGCCGTGATGGTTCTGCTTGAGACGCGAGCGGGCGTCTGAGAGAAAAGCGCGTCCCGCGGCGACGTCGCCGCGCGCAAATCTCGAATCGAGGAGCACGCATGTCGGAGCGCATCGGCATTCTTTGTGGTTGGGAAAACACCTTTCCTCCGGCGTTCATCGATCGCGTGAACAAGGAGTCCGGGGTCACCGCGGAGCTCGCCAAGATCGGCGGCACGAACGAGCGCTTCGAGAAGAAGTACTCGGTGCTCGTCGACCGCATCTCGCAAGAGGTCGAGCACTACCGCCTGCACCTCAAGGCTGCGCAGCTCGCGGGCACGTACTGCATCAACGATCCCCTCTGGTGGTCGGCAGACGACAAGTTCTTCGGCTTCAGCCTCTCCGCGAAGCTCGGCGTCGCGACCCCGAAGACCGTGCTCCTCCCGCAGCGCGACTACATCCCCGCGATCGACAAGCAGCGCTCGCTCCGCAACCTCGAGTTCCCGCTCGATTGGAAGGCGATCACCGACTACATCGGCTTCCCGGCGATCCTGAAGCCCGCGCAGGGCGGCGGCTGGAAGCACGTCACCAAGGTCAACAACCTCGAAGAGCTCTGGGCCGCCTACAACAAGAGCGACATCCTCCCGATGACGCTCCAAGAGTTCATCGACTTCGACAACTACGTCCGCTGCATCTGCATCGGCCGTGAGTTCATCATGCCGATCCACTACGACCCGAAGCTCCGCGGGCCGATCGGCATGGGTCGCTACCTCGTCGAGGAAGAGGGCTGGCTCGGACCGCAGCTCCACCAGCGCGTCGTCGACGACGCGTGGAAGCTCTGCAACGCGCTCGGCTACGACATGAACTCGGTCGAGTTCGCGATCAAGGACGGCGTGCCCTACGCGATCGACTTCACGAACCCGGCGCCCGACATGGACAAGTGGTCCATCACCGAGCACTACTTCGACATCGTCGTCGACCAGATGGCGCAGTTCACGGTGAAGGTGGCGAAGGGCAAGATCGCTCCGCCGAAGCGCCACATGTTCCAAGAGTGGATCGACGGCGGCGCGCATGCGAACGACCTCGGTCCGGTCGCACGCGCGGCGGCGACGGCGGCGGCCCCCGCGAAGAAGAAGAAGTAGCGCTTCGCGTTGACGCACCTCGCGAGGGCATCGGTCTCCGGACCGGTGCCCTTCGTGTTTCTGCCCAAAATCGAGGCTTCCAAGCCGGCGCAAAAACCGCGACGATTGGTGCGTGCCATCGTCCATGCGATTCGACCTCGAAGGCTCTCAGCCGCTCCGCATCCCCACGGCGTTCCGCTCGTCTCCGCCACCGACGCCCGACGAAGAGCTCGAGCGCTTCGCGGCGCTCCAGTCGAAGCTGCTCGATCGCTGGGAGAAGATTCGGTCGCTCGACGCAGGCCGCCGCTACATCGTCGTCGTGCCGTCATTGTCCCTCGAGGGCATGGCGTACTCGTCGGTCGCAGGCTTCAACCACTACGAAGAGCGCATGCTCTTCACGCTCGCGCAGCTTCGGCACGCGCGCGCGCGCATCGTCTACCTGACGAGCCAACCGCTCCACCCGGCGATGATCGACTACGTCATCGCGCAGATCTCGGGCATCCCTTCCGCGCACGTGCGCGAGCGTGTCTCGTTCCTCACGTGCCACGACGCCACCCCGAAGCCGCTCACGGAGAAGATCCTCGAGCGCCCGCGGCTCATCGAGCGCATTCGCCGCGCGATCGATCCGGAGCGCGCATACATGGTGTGCTTCGCCGCGACGCATCGGGAGCGCTCCCTCGCGGTGCG
The DNA here is from genome assembly GCA_903858055.1 of uncultured delta proteobacterium. Classification (GTDB taxonomy): domain Bacteria; phylum Myxococcota_A; class Polyangia; order Polyangiales; family Polyangiaceae; genus CAIQDA01. The sequence continues at coordinate 11,561 of CAIOHM010000565.1, read as the reverse complement.
CGTCGGCATCCCGCTCTACGGCCTCGACCCCGAGATCGTGCACCTCGGAACGAAGTCCGGCTCGCGCAAGGTCTTCCGCGCCGCGGGCATCCCCTTCCCCGCCGGTGTCGAGGACGTGCGCTCCGAGCGCGAGGTCGGCGAGGCGATCGCCGACATGTGGGAAGCGGAGCCTACGATGCGCCGCGTGATGGTGAAGCACGACGACGGCTTCAGCGGGGAAGGCAACGCAAGCCTCGACCTCGACCGGCTCGCGCTCACGGGCGCAAAGCCCGGGCACGCGAGCCACTCGGGTCTCGTCGAAGCGGTGGTCGGTGCGCTCCCGCACATGCGCTTCTTCGCGAAGCACCAAGACTGGCCGAACTTCCGCAACCGCATGCAAGCGCTCGGCGGCGTGGTCGAGGCCTTCGTCGAGGGCGCGGAGAAGCAGAGCCCGAGCGCGCAGCTGCGCATCAACCCGCGCGGTGAGCTAACGGCGATCTCCACCCATGATCAGATCCTCGCAGCGGACGGACAGACCTACCTCGGGTGCCGCTTCCCGGCCGCCGCCGACTACCGCATGACGATTCAAGAAGACGCCATGAAGGTGGGTGCGGTGCTTCGCGAGAAGGGCGTCATCGGGCGCTCGGCGGTGGACTTCGTGACCTTCCGCAACCCCGACGGGACCTGGGGCCGCTCGGCGATTGAGATCAACCTGCGCATGTCGGGGACCACGCACCCGCTCATGCTCATGAAGCTCGTCAACGACGGGAAGTACGACCCGAAGACGGGTGTATTCCGCACGCGTCGCGGCGAAGAGCGTTGCTACGTCGCGAGCGACTCGCTCGTGCGCCCCGAGTACAAGGGGCTCGCGGTCGAAGATCTCCTCGACATCGCCGCAGTGCACGGCCTCCACTACCGCCCCTGGACCGACTCGGGCGTGATCTTCCAGCTCACGGGCGCGCTCAGCCAATTCGGCAAGGTCGGCATCACGTGCATCGGCGCGACGCAGGTCGAAGCGCAGCAGTGGTTCGACGCCACGCAGACCGCGCTCGATCGCGAAGTGGGGTTGCCGCCCGGCCTCCTCAGTGTCCCAGACATCACCGACACCTGATCGCTACGCAGCCCTCCGGCTGCACGCCTCAGGTCGTCGGTCGTCGGGTGCTCGCAATACATGGAGTATTGCTGCGCTCCCCTCCCTAGCCCTGAGCCGTTCGCTCGGAGGTCTGCTCCGCTCTTGATTCGCGTTTCGATCGCGGGCCCCCTGCGGATACCCTTCGCGCATGAAGACGATCTGGGTCGCCCTTGCGCTCGTCCCGTTGACCGCGTGCTCCGGCAACTCGTCCGAGAGCGGGAGCCCCGCTGCAGGCGCGGACTCCGGAGCCGCTCCAGACACGGGTGCACCGCGCGACGCAGCGACGCTCGACGATGCTTCCGTCCGCGATGCCGGCGCTCCGCCGCTCGACGGCGGCATCGACGCGGCGGCCTCGGTGGACGCGACGTTTGACGCCGGCACTGCGAACGATGCCGAGGTGGAGGCCTCGGCGGACGCGGCGACCGACGCTGGGAACGATGCGAGGGTCGCCGATGCCGCGCCCCCGACCGCCGCGGCCACACCTGCGGAGTTGACCGCGACGACGGCCACGATGACCGGCGACGGGATCGACAACTGCGGCCCCAACGGCGACGACGTGTGCGCGCGAAGCCTGCTCGTCCCCGGGGGTACCTTCCTTCGCGGCACAGGCACGCGTGCGCCCGCCACCGTGTCGACCTTTCGCCTCGACAAGTACGAAGTCACCGTTGGCCGCTTTCGCCGGTTCTTCGAGGCGTGGATCGGCGGCTGGCGCCCGTCGGTCGGCGCTGGCAAGCACGCGCACGTGAACGGCGGCCAAGGCTTGGCGGCGACGACCGGCGGCTACGAGTCCGGTTGGACAGCCACCTGGAGCACCAACGTCGGGCGGCCGAAGTCGAACACCGTGAACCCGCCCACGAACGGCACCTTCGATGCGGCCTCGTGGAACCAGGCATTCTCCGGCTGCGCGTCGCAGCTTGGCGGCTGGACACCCACCGCGGGCACCTTCGAACGCAACCCGATGAACTGCCTTAGCTGGTACGATCTCCATGCATTCTGCATCTGGGACGGCGGCTTCGTACCGACGGACGCAGAGTGGGAGTACGCGGCCGCAGGCGGCAGCGAAGAGCGCACCTACCCGTGGGGAGACACGCTCCTCTCGCCGGGCTACGCGGTCGCGGACCGTACCTTCGCGGAGGCGGTCGGCGGCGCATGGCGTGGGGCCGGACGCTGGGGACACCTCGACCTCGCAGGCAACGTGCGCGAGTGGACGCTCGACCAGTACGAGCTCGACTTCGCGAGCCCGTGCACCGACTGCCTGGCGTTGCCGGCAGGAAATTACCGGGTCTACCGAAGCCCTCCTTACGACGCCCCGCTCAATGGAATGCAGTCCACCGAGCGAAGCGCGTACTGGGCTGCCTCACGGCTCCGCAACATCGGCGGTCGCTGCGCCCGACGCCCCTAGCGGGCTCGCGCCGTTCCAAAGAGGAGCACCCGCCGACCGACGACCTGAGGCGTGCAGCCGGCGGGCTTCGCCGCGTTCACCAGACCTTGCAGACGTTCTCGCGCACCATCGCGTCGCCTTCTTTGCAGGCGAAGGCGGCGCGGAACTCGGGCAGGTTCGAGAGGGGGCCGTTCACGCGGAACTTCGGCGGCGAGTGCGGGTCCGTCTTCACGCGGAGGCGCTGAAGCTCGGGGCGCTGGTTCGAACACCACGCCTGCGCGTAGGCGTAGAAGAACGTCTGCTGCGGCGTGAAGCCGGCGCTCCCGGTCTTGCTCGCCTCCGGGTCGCTCATGGCCGCGTGGTACGCGAGGTTGATGCCGCCGAGGTCCGCGAGGTTCTCGCCGAGCGTGAGCTTGCCGTTCACGTGGAGGTCGTCGATCGGCACGTAGGCGTCGTACTGCTTCACGACGCACTCGGCGCGCTCGTCGAAGCCCTTGCCGCACGCGGGCGTCCACCAGTCGGTGAGGTTGCCCTTGGCGTCGAACTGGCGCCCTTCGTCGTCGAAGCCGTGCGTGAGCTCGTGGCCCATGACCATGCCAATCGCCCCGAAATTGGCGCTCTTCGCGTTGCCCGGCGCGTAGAAGGGCGGCTGCAAAATACCCGCCGGGAAGACCATCTGGTTCGTCTGAGGATCGTAATACGCGTTCACCATCGGCGGGCTCATGAACCACTCGTCCTTGTCGACGGGCTTGCCGATCTTGGCGACCTGACGCGCGTTCTCGAAGAGCTCGGCGGCGACGACGTTGCCGAAGTGATCGCCCGCCTTCACGGCGAGCTTGTCGTAGTTGCGCCACTTCGCGGGGCGCACGACCTTGTTCACGATCGCGCGCACCTTCTCGAACGCCTTCGCGCGCGTCTCGTCGTCCATCCACGCGAGCGTGGGCAGGCGAGCCTCCATCGAAGCCTCGATCGCGCCGATGAGCTTCTGCACGTCTTCGGTGCCGCTCTCGCCGAGGGTCTTCGCGACGAAGGGACGCGCGAGGGCCTCGCCAAGGACGCCGTCCGTGAGGCTCACGCAGCGCTTCCAGCGCACTTCGCGCGTCTTCTGCCCCGTCACGGCCTGCTTGAACGCGAACGCGGCGTCGTCGAAAGGCTTCGCGAGCTGCGTCGCCTTGGAGCTGAGGATCCGCGCCTCGAGGTAGCTCTTCATGAGAGGGAGCGGCTCCTTCTCGAAGCGCTCGGTCAGCGACTTCAGGTACGCGACCATCGAGACGTTGATGGCCACGCCCTCGGGCGCCGCGACCGCCTTGAAGTAGGACTTCCACGCGAAGCCCGGCGTGAGCGCCTCGACCTTCGCGAGGTCCATCTTGTTCGTGACCTTCTGCGGATCGCGACGCTCGACCTTCGTCATCATCGCGCCCGCGAGGCGCTTCTCGAGCTCGTACACGTCGTTCGCGAGCTTCGCCGCCTCGGCCGGCTTCTTGCCCGCGAGCGTGAAGAGCGTCTCGAGGTACTTCTTGTAGGCGCCCTGGAGCTCCTTCGTCTTCGCGTCGTCGTCGAAGTAGTAGTCGCGATCGGGCAGGCCGATGCCGCCCTGCACGAGGTCGCCGATCATTTGCGACGAGTCCTTCGCGTCGGGCGTGGGGCCGAAGCCGAAGAACGCGGGCACGCCCTGCGCGTGGAGCGCTCCGAGGGTCTCGGCGAAGTTCGTCTTCGTGATCCCCTTTACCTTCTTGAAGAGCGGGTCGAGGGGCTTTGCGCCGCGCTTGTCGATCGCCGCTTCGTCCATGCACGCGCCGTACACCGCGGCCATCTCCTTGCCGTAGGCGACGCCCTCGGTCTTGCCCGCGACGAGGTCGTCCAGGATCGTGCGGAGGAGCTTGCGGTTGTCTTCGTCGATGACACTGAAGCTGCGCGTCCAGCCCGGCTTGTCGTCGGGGATGGGTGTATTCTTCAACCACCCGCCGCACGCGTGCTGATAAAAATCCGTACACGCGCTCGTCGATTCATCGAGGGCTCCGCGGTCGATCCCAGGCGCCTGCGCATACGACGGCACCGCGGTGGTCGCCGGCGCTTCCATCGTGGGCATGGCGGGCGGCGCGGCGGCTTCAGGCGTGCACGCGACGGCGGCGAGGGAGACGAAAGCGGTCGGAATCGTGAGGGTTCGGATGCGCATCGAGGGCGCACCGTACACGATCACGCGAGAATGTCAGCGAGTGCCGCGTCGACGGAGGGGAAGCGGTACGAGAAGCCCGCTCCCTGCAATTTTTCTGGCGAAACCGGAACGCCTTCGAGCAGCGCGCGCGCGCGCTCGGCCCCGAGCGCCACCGCGAGCGCGAACCCCGGCACGGCAAAGAACGCCGGCCGATGCAGCGCGTGACCAAGGGCCTTCGCGAAGGCGCCCATCGAGTCGTTCGCCGGCGCCACGAGGTTCACCGGCCCGTCCACGGCGGGCGTGTCGAGGAGAAAGATGAGCGCGCGCACGGCGTCGTCGAGGTGGATCCACGGGAAGGCCTGCTTGCCCGAGCCCAGCGGTCCGCCGACCCCCGCGCGGAAGGGCGGGAGCATTTGAGCGAGCGCGCCGCCGTGCTTTCCGAGCACGAGCCCGATGCGCGGGTGCACGACGCGCACGCCTACGCCGTGGGCGCGATCCGCTGCGCGCTCCCAGTCTTGCGCGAGGCGCGCGAGGAAGTCCGTCCCAGCGGGGCCGCTCTCGGGCTGCGGGGGCTTCGTGGAGTCTTGACCGTAATACCCGATCGCCGACGCGCTCAGCCACACCTTGGGGCGCGGGCTCGCTTCGCGGAGCGCCTCCGCGATCGCCTTCGTCCCGACCACGCGCGAGTCGACGAGGGCCTTCTTTCGTGCCTCGCTCCAGCGCGCATCGAAGACGCCTTCGCCCGCGAGGTGCACGATCGCGTCGACACGACCTACCCACGAGGCGGCCTGACGCTCGGCGTCCCACGCTTCGAAGGAGAGCTCCGGGTGCGGCGCGAAGCTGGCCTGCGCTTTCGCGGGCGAGCGCGTGAGCACGAGCACGGCATCGCCGCGCGCGAGCAGCGCCGCCACGAGCGCTTTGCCGATGAACCCCGTTCCCCCCGTGACCGCGACGCGCATGCCCATAGCTCCTCCGATGCGCGAAACGCGCGGCGGTCGCATCACCAGCGCAGGACGACCTTGCCGACGGTCTTGCCGCTCTCGAGCGTGCGGTGAGCCTTACCCGCCTCGGCCGCGGGCACCTCCGTGACCGGCGGAGCACGGAGTTCGCCACGCTCGATACCCCCGAGGAATTCGCCCATCGCGCGCGCGAGGAGCTCGCTCTCGTCGAAGAGGTACGAGAGGTTGAAGCCAAAGACCGCTTTGTTGTCGTTGGTCATGCGCAGCGGGTCGAAGCGCGGCGTGCGGAGCCACTGCCACGCGAGGCGAAGCCAGTCGGTGCGCCCGCCGCCACGCCGAAACATGCTGTGGAACCCGTAGATGACGAGGCGCCCCGGCGTACCGAGCAACTTGTAGCTTGCACGCAGCGTCTCGGCGCCGTTCGCGTCGAGCACCACCTCGAAGCCCTGTGGCGCAAACGCACGCGCCTCGTCGACCCAGACTCGCGAGCCCTCGGGCTTTACCGCCACGGCGTCGCAACCGAACGCCCGCGCGGCCTCCACCTTGTGCGGAGAGCCGACGACACCAAAGACCCGGCAGCCCTTCGCGCGTGCGAGCTGAGCGAGTGCGCCACCGACACCCCCCGCCGCCGAGTGCACGAGCACGGACTGCCCCGCCTTCGCCGCGCCGAGCTCGAAGAGGCCGTAGTACGCCGTGAGGAAGGCCACGGGGAATGCAGCGGCCTCGGCCAGGGAAAACCCACGCGGAAGCCGAAACACGAAGCGCCGATCGAGGAGGAGCTGGCTCGCGTAAGCCCCGAAGCGCGACACGCCAAAGACCTGATCTCCCGGGGCGAGGTCGTGAACGTTCGCCCCCACCGCCGCCACGCGCCCGCTCCACTCGAAGCCGAGGCACATCGGATAGCCGATCTGCTTGTTGGCCGACTCGTAGAGCCCTTGGCGTGCGACGACATCCGCGAAGTTGACGCCGGAATACGCCGTATGGATGACAACTTGCTCAGGCCCCGGCGCGTGAACGGCGGGAGCGTCTTCGAGCGCGAGCGCGCTCCACGAACCGGGCTTGGCGATGACGATGCGCTGCACGCGCGCGACCCTACCAGGTTCCCGGAGGGCCGCTCGACGCGCGCGTTCGTCGGCTTCAGCGCGTGCGGCGCCAGGGCGTCGCGCTGATGGCGTTGCCGAGGCTCTGCATGGAGGCGCCGGCCTCGTACTGGAAGCGAACACGGATGCGCTCGCCCGCTTGCACGGTGATCGGCTCGGGGAGCGGGATCGAGAGGTAGCTCATGTGCCAGTCGCTCGTGCGCGCCTCCTTCGGGTAGATGCCGACGACGTTCTTCGTCACGAAGCGGAGGGCGTTGATCGTGCCCGCCGTGTCGATCGTCATGAGGCGATCGAAGACGAAGTCCACGGGCGTCTCGCGGGCGTACTCGACGATGGCGTAGACCTCGGGCGCGCCGAGCTCGACGGTCGGCGTGTGAGGGTTCCCGGCTTGGTAGAAGAGCGGCACCGGCGCCGTGAAGCCGCCCGAGAACTCGTAGGGCTGAAAGACCGGCTGCACCGCGAGGATGGTCGCCTCGGGGATGACGATGGGAATCGCGCGGCCGAAGTGAGCCTCGTGGCGCGCCTTGAAATCCTCGATCACGGCGATCTGCTTGTCGCGAACGAGCGCCGCGTGGAGCATGTCGCAGATGACGACGTCGGCGGGCTCGTCGGGCACGAAGGTGCGCGCGTCGCCTTCGAAGACGCGGACCTTGTGGCTCGCGCCGTTGAGCTCGATGAGGCGTCGCGCCGCCGCCGCCACGTGGGGGATGCGCTCGATGCAGGTGACCTTGCGGGCCTTCTTCGAGGCGAAGTAGCTGAGCACGCCGGTGCCGCCACCGAGCTCGACCACGTGCGAGCCCTCGGGAACGAGCTTCTCGATGGCCTCTTGGAAGGCCGAGAGCCGCGCCTCGTCGGCGAGCATCTGGCCATGGTAGTGGAGCGGAATGTACTGCCCGAGGTACGCGTCGTCGTCGATGCGGTCCGGCGGCGCGATCTCCACGTTGCGGCGCTTCGACGGGATGGCGATGACTTGGGCGGGAGCGGCTGCGCTCATGATTCCTCCGAGTGGGTTCACCACCCATGGAGCAAGGGTCCTGCCAACTTCGCGAAGAGAGCGATTCCCTGCTTTTTCCCGTGTCACTCCATCCTGAGCGCCGCCATGGCGTTGACGGTCGTCGGCACATGGACGCTCGTTCAGTGACACCGCCTTGACGGCCCACCGTCGCACGCACCGTCGTGCGCACCGTCACCCGCACCGTGAGCGCCCCGCACGCGAGCGGCGTGGTAGAGGCCCGGCCCGTGCAGCCAGGCCCTTCCCTCTTCGAGACCGTCGTCCTCGGCGTCATCCAAGGCATCACCGAGTTCCTGCCCATCTCGAGCGACGGGCACCTCGCCTTGGCGCAGCGCTTCTTCGGCCACGAGCCGTCCCTTGCGGTCACGGTCCTGCTCCACGCCGGCACCCTCGCGGCGACGCTCATCATCCTGCGCGACCGGGTCCTCGCGGCGCTCCGCGAGGCCTTCGCGGCCCTCTCCGCTCCCTCGACGTTGCAGGCGAGCCAAGGTGGGCGCGACGCCGTGGCCGTGGTCGTCGCGACGATCCCCACGGGCATCGTCGGCCTCTCCCTGAAGCACTCGGTCGAGGCCTGGAGCGATTCGCCCACGATCATCGGGCTCTGCCTCCTCGGCACCACCGCGGCGGTCCTCCTCGCGTCGCGGGCGCCCGAAGGCAAGCGCACGGAGCCCACGCTCGGAGCCGCGGCCCTCGTTGGGGTCGCCCAAGGGCTCGCCGCGCTCCCGGGCCTGTCGCGCTCCGCGTGCACGATCGCCGCGCTGCTCTGGGCCGGCGTGGCACGGCAACGGGCGTTCGAGCTATCGTTCCTCCTCTCGCTGCCCGCGGTCGCCGGTGCGCTCCTCCTCGAAGGGCGCAAGGCGTTCTCGGGCGGTGCCGACCCTGCGAACCTCATCGTCGGCACGCTCGTGAGCTTCGCCTTCGGTGTCGTCGCGCTCCTCGCGCTTCGCCGCATCCTCGCCGCCGGCCGCTTCGCGTTCTTCGCGGTCTACCTCGTGCCGCTCGCCCTCGCCTGCCTCGCGTGGGGCCACGCAGCCCCTTGATCCATACGAAGGTCATACGATGTCTGACGTGAACTTTCCGAATCTATACGCCGTCATCATGGCAGGCGGCGCGGGCACGCGCTTCTGGCCCGCTTCCCGCGAGAAGCACCCGAAGCAGTTCCTCGCCCTTGGCGCCCGCGCCGACGAGTCGCTGCTCGAGGCCACTGCGCGCCGCATCGCGCCGATCATCCCGCCCGAGCGCCTCTTCATCGCGACGGGCCGCCACCTGGAGGCGAAAACGCGCGAGCTCTTGCCCAAGCTCCCGACCGCGAACATCCTCGCCGAGCCCCTCGCGCGCAACACGGCGCCGTGCATCGGCTGGGCGACCGCCGCCATCCAGCGCCTCGACCCGAAGGCCATCGTCGTCGTGCTGCCGAGTGACCACGTGGTCGCGAACGAGGAGGAGTTCCGCCGCGTGCTCCTCAAGGCCGCCGAGGCCGCCGCGCAGGGCTTCATCACGACGGTGGGCATCGTGCCAACGCGCCCCGAGACCGGCTACGGCTACATCGAGAAGGGTCAGCCTCTCGCGGAGGGGATTCGCCGGGCTGCACGCTTCACCGAGAAGCCGCCAGTCGCCGTCGCCCAGAGCTACCTCGCCGCAGGCAGCCACCTCTGGAACGCGGGCATGTTCGTCTTCCGCGCCGACGTCATGCGGAGCGAGATCGCCGCCCACCTGCCCGAGCTCGCGATGGGCCTCTCGGTCCTCGACAGCGCCGCGCGCGACGGCCGCGAAGCCAGCGTCCTCGACGAGGTCTTCACGCGCGTGCCCTCGGTCAGCATCGACCACGGCGTGATGGAGCATGCGGCGCAGGTGGCGGTCGTCCCCGGTGACTTCGGCTGGTCCGACGTGGGCTCGTGGCAAACGGCTTGGGAGCTCGCCGAGAAGGACGAAGCGGGCAACGCGCTCCCTCCGCACGCGATCACCTTCGACGCGAACGGCAACCTCGTGCGCGATCTCTCGACGAAGGGCCACACGAAGACCATCGCGCTCATCGGCGTGAGCGACCTCGTCGTCGTTCAGACCGACGACGCGCTCCTGGTGCTGCCCCGCGAGCGCGCCCAAGACGCGAAGCTCGCCGTGCAAGCGCTCAAGTCCGCGGGCAAGAGCGACCTCGTCTGAAGCCTTGCGCGCGGGGCGCGCGAAGCCTCGCGCGCGCATGCCTCAGCGTGCGGGCGAAGCGTCGCTCACTTGGGGCGAATGGCGTCGAGCTGGCTCACGAGGCGCGGCAGGTTGCCCTTGTAGAGCAGCAGGCCGTCGAAGCCGTACTTGCCGTGGTTCGCACCCTCGATAGGGTCCGACGTGTGCAAGTAGAACTTGGCGCGGCTCCCCGCCGCTTCCGCGGCCGCTTTCAACTTCGGAAGACCGGGGCCGCCGTCTTGGCCAGGCATGTGGAAGTCCACGATGACGAGCTCCGCGCCCGCAACGGCCGGGGCCGCCTCCTCGATGCTCTTCGCCGTACGCACGGCATAACCCGCCGCCTCGAGCGCCTTCTTCATCGCTGCAAGAGCGGAAGGGCTGTCGTCGACGATGAGTACGCGGACCTGGCGAGCCATCTCCCCATCCATAAGCCGGGTCGCCCCCGCCCACAACTGCTTCGAGTTGCGACAAAGACTTCCCTCCCCAGGCATGAGATTCGTTGTTAGGAGCGGGGCCAAGCAGGGGGGCCGCGTGCCGCGCTGCGCCAACGAGGGAGAGGCTCCGTGACGATTCGTTCCGACCGCTGGATTCGCAAAATGGCCCAGGAACACGGCATGATCGAGCCGTTCGAGCCCGGCCAGGTGAAGTACGTCGACGGCCAGCGCATCGTCTCTTACGGCACCTCGTCGTACGGCTACGACGTGCGCTGCTCGCGCGAATTCAAGATCTTCACGAACGTGAACTCCGCCGTCGTCGACCCCAAGCACTTCGACCCGCAGAGCTTCGTGGACTTCGAAGGCGACGTCTGCACGATTCCCCCCAACAGCTTCGCGCTCGCGCGCACGGTCGAGTACTTCCGCATCCCGCGCACGGTGCTCACGATCTGCCTCGGCAAGTCGACCTACGCGCGCTGCGGCATCATCGTGAACGTCACGCCGCTCGAGCCCGAGTGGGAGGGCCACGTCACCCTCGAGTTTTCGAACACGACCACGCTCCCGGCCCGCATTTACGCGGGCGAAGGCGTCGCGCAGATGCTCTTCCTCGAGTCCGACGAGCCCTGCGAGATGAGCTACAAAGACCGCGGCGGCAAGTACCAGGGGCAGACGGGCGTAACCCTGCCGCGCATGTAGCGCGAGGCCGCCACGCTTCTCACGCTCCCGAGGGCTCAGCGCTTCGCGCGCTCGTCGGGGTGCTCGTTGTAGTATGCATCGAGGCTCTCGCGGCTCAGCACCACGAGCACGCGCCCCGATCGCTCGACCTTTGCTTGGCAACCGAGGCGCGAGGTCGCGCGCACGTCGAAGGCCTTGTCGAGGACGTCGTTCTCCTCGTCTTCGAGCTCCGAGAGCAGCGCGGCGCCTTCCTTCACGTAGACGTGGCACGTGGAGCACGCGCACACGCCGCCGCAGGCCGAGCCTTGAGGCACGTGCCCCCGCTGCGCCGCCTGCAAGATCGAGGTTCCCACGGGCACCGTGACCTCGCCGTGCCCCTCGAAGACGATGATGGCTTCGTTCGCGCTCATGGTGCGGCTCCTTGCACGAGGTCCGGGGTCGCGTCCACCTCGTCGACCGTTCGGCCCGCCAGCGCCTCTGCGATGGCCTTGTTCATGCGGCGCACGGCGAAGGGCTTCGTGACCGCGTCGACGTGCTCCATCGCGAGCCGCATGCG
>CAIOHM010000564.1 GCA_903858055.1 uncultured delta proteobacterium | reverse complement strand
TTCCTCGCGCTCGTGCTCGCGTACCGGAACGCGCGAGCGCGCCGCGCCGCGGAGCTTTACAGCGAGGCCACGAGCCGCTTCGTTCCGAGGGAGTTCTTGAGCGCGCTCGGCGCCCACGACGTCACCGAGGCGCACCTCGGCCAGGCGGTCTCACGCGAGGTGACCGTGCTCTTCGCGGACATCCGGAGCTTCACGGCGATCAGCGAGGCGCTCACGCCGGAGGCGACCTTCCGGCTCCTCAACGACTGCTTTGCCTGCGTGGGACCGCCGATCCGTGAGTACGGAGGCTTCATCGACAAGTACATCGGCGACGCGATCATGGCGCTGTTTCAGGGGCCTCCGGCCGACGCCGTCCGCGCCGCCGTTGCGATGCAGGAGGCGCTTCGCGAGGCCAACGGCAACGGGGCATTCCACCCGCCTCTCGAAATGGGCGTCGGCGTGCACCGCGGCCGCGTGATGATGGGGACGCTCGGCGAAACGGAGCGCTTCGAGGCCACCGTCATCTCCGACACGGTGAACACGACCGCGCGCATCGAGGGCCTCACGAAGATGCTCGGGTGCCTCCTCGTCGTGAGCGGCGAGGTCGCGGCGCAGCTCGTCGCCGAAGACCGCACCTACTCGCGATCGCTCGGCTCGTTCGCGCTGAAGGGAAAATCCAGGTCGATCGAGCTCGTTGAGGTCTTCACGGCGGACCACGTCGATCTCCGCGCCGCGAAGCTCCGGCATCGTGACCGCTTCGCGGAGGGCGTGCGCGCGATGCTGAACGGCGAGACCGACCACGCCGCCACGATCTTCGACGAGCTCGCGATGCGTTGCCCCGACGATGGCCCTCTCCAATGGTGGCGCGTGCAGGCCGCGACGGAGCTCAACGACCCGGCCTCCACGATCCGCGCGGGGGCCGTGCTCTTGAAGGCCAAGGCGTGAAACCTCGTCGCTATTTCACGACGAGCACGCCGAGGAACACGCCACGAGGGCGAGGGGCGATCGGGCCACGTGTCGCGCCGAAACATGAGCTCTGCGGTTGGCGCGAGCGTAGTCGAGGTCGGCGCCGCCGGGCACCGATCGCCTCACGATGGGTGTACCATGCACGTGAACGCGCAGCGGGCCGCCTTCGCGTGCCCGCGCTCACGCCTTGCGTCGCGTGACCGCGGCGTGGAGCGCCATGCCCGCGGCCATCGTGACCGCAAAGACCAGCGCGGTTCCGCCGCGCACCGCCGAGGTTAGACCGGGGCCCGGGCAGAAGCCGCCAAGGCCCCAGCCGACGCCGAAAATGGCAGCGCCCAGCACGAGCTTCGCGTCGATGTCGCTCTGGCGCGGGAGGTGAAACTCGGTCTCGAGCAGCGGGGCCGGACGGCGCACGATGAACTTGTAGAGTGCAAGGTGCACGGCGATGCCGCCGACCATGACGAACATGAGGCTCGCGTCCCACGCGCCGGCGACGTCGAGGAAGCCGATGACCTTGGTGGGCTTGGTCATGCCGCTCACGAGGAGCCCCATGCCGAAGAGCAGACCCGCGGCGAAGGCAGAGGCGACGCGCTTCATTGGCCGCCTCCGACCACGTGGTTTGCGAGGTACACGGTGACGCCGGCGGTCCCCATGAAGGTCATGACCGCGACGAGCGAGCGCACCGAGAGTCGCGAGAGGCCGCAAATGCCATGGCCGCTCGTGCACCCGTTCCCAAGCCGTGTGCCGAAGCCCACGAGGAGGCCGGCAACGGCCGTCGCGCCGAGGGATCGCACGGGCCCGGCGTCGAAGGCCTGAGGCGCGAGCGCGGCGGCAGCAACGCCTGCGAGCACGAGACCGGCGACGAAGGCGCCACGCCACGCGCGTTCGTCTTGGCTCGGCGCCAAGAGGCCGCCGAAGATGCCGCTGATGCCTGCGACGCGGCCGTTGAGCAGGAGGAGCATGGAGGCGCTGAGGCCCACCAAGGCCCCCCCGAGGAGGGCAGAGAGAAACGGATGCATGCTTACCCTTTTAGGAAATGGAGGACCGTTGGCCACTGTTTCGCGAGGATGAACGCGGCCATGACGAGCACGAACACCCCGAAGCCGCGCCGGAGCTTCTCCTGGGGAAGCTTGCCCGCGAGGGCGGTGCCGACGAAGCTCCCGGCCACGGCCGCCGTCGTCACCGTTCCCGCGAGGCCCCATGCAATCTGCACGGTTCCGAGGTACCCAAGGAGTCCGGCAAACGAGTTCATGGCGATGACGAGCACCGAGGTGCCGATCGCCGTCGCCATGGGGAGGCCGCCGAGGAGCGCGAGCGCAGGCACCACGAGGAAGCCGCCGCCGGCGCCGACCGTTCCCGTGAGGAGCCCGACCGCGAAGCCGTCGCGGAGCACGTGGGCCACGGGGAGCTCCCCCTCGCGCACGGGGGCTGTCTCGCCGCGACCACGGAGCATGGCGATCGACGCGGCGATCATGACCCCCGCAAACGCGAGCAAGAGCAGCGGAGCAGGGAGCCGAGCCCCCAGCTTGCCCCCGAGGAACGCGCCTCCCATGCCCGCGGCGCCAAAGAGGACCCCCGTGCGAAAGCGCACACGTCCCGCGCGCGCGTGCGAGACGGTCGCGACGAGGCTCGTGACCCCCACGACGAGCAGCGAGGTCGCGATCGCGGCCTTCGCCTCGAGGCCCACGACGTAGACGAGAATCGGCACGGTCAGGATCGACCCGCCGCCGCCGAGCAGACCTACCGCGAGGCCTACGAGGAGCGAGAGGGCGAGCACGAGGACCATGCCCTCCGTCTTGCACCGCGCGTGCCACCGCGTCGAGTAAACGACGCATCGCGCGAAGTGCGCCTGTCTCGCAGGGTTTGCGCCCGCGTCCGCGCTCGAGCGCCGCAGGCGTGAAACGTTCGAAGCGAAACGTGAAACGTTGTCGCCGTGCGCGGCGCTCAGAAGGCGACTTGCAGCTGCAGCGCGGCGCGGAGCTCCCGTGTGCCGCTGCCGCCCACGCGCGCGGTCGCGACCTCACCGACGAGCTTCACGTCGTGACGGCCCGGGTAGAACCCGCCGTCGAGCTCGAACTCGTCACGGTCACGCAGCGTGGGGTCCGAGCTGCGGATCATGCTCGTGCGCACACCGAACGCGCTTTGGAGGGACGGCACGTAGTAGTCCGCGCGCGCGTAGGCCCCGCGCACGAGCCATCGCGCCCCGTCTGCCGTGCGTCGGTCGCGCCGCTCGACCTCGCCGCCCAGGTCGAAGCCATGGGCGCGCAGGAGCACCTCGGCGCCGGCCAAGGTCTCGTCCACCGTGCGTTCGGAGCCCTCCCAGGCCACCGTGGGCTTGCGCCCCGTCAGCGCCGAAGCCCCGAGCGAGACGGCGAACGGCGTGTCGTCGAAGTCCACCTCACCCTCGAGGGCGTGGCCCATCGGATTCCAGACGAGGCGCGCCGCCGCCGCAGGGATCGCCGTCGTCTCGTGGCGCTCCCCGGCGTCGAAGGCCGCGACCGCGTACTCGAGCGTCTCGTGTCCGAGCTCGCCGCGAACCATCACGAGGACCTCGCGCCCCGGGAGCAAGGCGACGGTCGCCGCGTCACGCTCGACGCCCGCGAACATGCGCGCCGACTCGACCCACGAACGAAAGACGGGGATCTTCGTGCGGCCAAAGCGGATCCGAAGCTCGGGCGCGAAGGTCTTTTCCACGTACGCGTCGAAGAGTTGAAACGTCGTTTCAGCGCCGTTCGTGCCGAGCATGAGGCGGTAGCGGAGGCTCGGGTCGTGCACGTGCCCGAACGTGTAGAGCCGCGCGCGCGTGAGCGAAACGAGCGGGTCCGCCTCCTCCGCGTCGGGGCCGGTGCCGCGCGTGAACGCCGCGCGCGCCTGGAGAAACCCGCCAATCGAGAGGGAGACGCGACCGTCGTCGGACTCGGTGCGGACGGCGGCCGAGGCCTCGTGCTCGCGCATCTGGGGCGGCTCCGCGTGGGCGCCTCGCGAGAGACCGAGCGGGAGGAGGGCGGCGAGCGCGACGAACGCGCTGCGCGGGAGAGAGCCGTTCATGGGCGCCTTCGTTCAAGCGTCGTGCCAGCTGCGGCGCGTTCCGCGGCGCCCCGGGGCGCGTCGAGGCCAAGCTCCTTGATCCGGCGCCAGAGCGTGATGCGGCTCATGCCCAAGAGCTTCGCGGCACGCTCACGGTTGCCACCGCTCCGCTCGAGCGCCCGCAACACCCGCTTCGCCTCAGGGTTCGCGGCGCTCTCGCTCGCGGGGGCTGGGGGCGGCGGCACCGTGCGCGACTCCTCGACGCCCTCGAGGACCTCGGGCGGCAGGTGCGACGCGAGGAGGTCCGATCCATCTCCCACGGCGAACGCGTAGGCGAGGGCGTTTCGAAGCTCGCGCACGTTGCCCGGCCACTCGTAGGCGCGGAGCGCTTGAATCGCGCCCGGCGAGACGCGCTCGACCCGCCGCCGCGAGCGGGCGTTGAGCTCCTCGACGATTCGGTCCACGAGCAAGGGAATGTCGCCCAAGCGTTCGCGCAGCGGCGGCAGGAACACGGGGATCACCCGCAGGCGATACATGAGGTCTGCACGGAAGCGGCCGGCGGCGACGTCGTTGCGGAGCGATCGGTGCGTGGCCGAAACGATGCGCACGTCCACGGGGATGGGATCGCGGCCGCCCACGGGCGTGATCGTGTGGGTCTCGAGCACGCGCAGGAGCTTCGCTTGGAGTTCGAGCGGGACCTCCGCCACCTCGTCGAGGAAGAGCGTGCCCTTGTGCGCGAGCTGGAAGTGCCCGGGCGTGTCGCGAACGGCGCCGGTGAACGCGCCGCGCACGTGGCCGAAGAGCTCGCTCTCGAGGAGGTTCGCGGGCAGGGCGGCGCAATTGATCGCCCGGAACGGTCCACTGCGGCGCGCCGAGCAGGCGTGCACGGCGCGCGCCACGAGCTCCTTGCCGCTGCCGGTCTCGCCGCGCACGAGCACCGAAGACTCGTCCGCTGCGACGCGCTCCACGAGGCGAAAGAGGCGCTTCATCGCGAGGTCCTGTGTCCAGAGCCCGTGAAAGAGCTCCTCCTCGGTGTCCTCGGCGCTGCCTCCCACGGCGTCGAGAGAGAGGAGCCACCCGAGGACGCTCTTGCCCGCGACGACGAGCGGTGTGCCGCGCACGCGGACGAAGGTCGCGCCTGCGGACGTTTGCCGCGCGAGCGTGGCATGGACCGGGAGCCCTGCGACGAGGGCTTCGGCGACGGGGCGCTCGGTCTTCTCGCCGCACAAAAGCGAAGGGGCATGGGCGCCAAGGGGCACGTGCTCGCCGAGCAGTTCTTCGGCTCCACGCGTCACGAAACGGACGCGGAGCGCCGGGTCGAGCACGAGGCTCGGGCCGGCCGCGAGCGCGAGGGCGGCGTCGAGGAGCGAGGGTTCCGGAGCTTCTGAAACGCGTTTCACCAGTGTTACACTAGCGCCGCTCGTGCATGGTGGCGAGCGGAGATACGCCGAGCCCTCGCGTTACGCGAGGCGCGTACCGTCGTCGGCGGTGGGGCGGCCGAGGTTCAGCGGGAGGTGCAGGCGGCGTTGTCCGCTCGCGTCGGGAGGAGGGAGCTTGCCGCCGTCGATGTTGACCTGCACGCTCGGGAAGAGCAGCCGCGGAGCGGCGAGGGTCTTGTCGCGCGCGCGCCGAAAGGCGACGTAGTCGTCTAGCGTCGTCTCCGTACGGAGCTGCACGTTGGCGCTGCGCTCGACGCCGATGGTCGTCTCGAAGCGGAGCGCGCGTCCGTTTGGCTGGTAATCGTGGCCCACGAAGACGCGCGTCTCCGGCGGCAGCGCGTAGAGCACGTCGTGCACCGAGCGGTAGAGTTCGGCGGCGTCGCCACGGGGGAAATCGCAGCGTCCGGTGCCGTAGTCCTCGATGAAGAGCGCGTCGCCCGTGAAGACCGCGTCCCCGATGCGGAGCGAGACGCACGCGGGCGTGTGGCCCGGCGTCGCGAGCACGTCGATCGTGAGCGACCCGGCCTCGAGGCGCTGCCCCCCCGCGAGGAGCAGGTCGAACTGGCTGCCGTCGGTGGCCATCGCGACGCCGAAGATGGGCCGGAACACTTCCTGGATTTCCGTGATGCGCGCGCCGATCGCGACCTTCGCGCCGAAGCGCGTGCGCAGGTACTGCGAGCCGGAGAGGTGGTCGGCGTGGGCGTGCGTTTCGAACGCGACGTGCAGGTGCAGGTTGCGCTCGCGGACGAACGCCTCGACCGCCTCGATGCACGTTGTCGCGGTGCTCGCCGCCGCAGGGTCGAAATCGAGGACCGGGTCGATCACCACGGCGTCGCGGGTCTCCTCGTCGAAGACGACGTACGTGAGCGTGAAGGTCGCGGGGTCGTAGAAGTGTTGGACGTTCATGGTTGGGGCGCGCGCGGGCGCTCTCTTCCACACCACGCAGCACGCGCCATGCCAAGGGCCTTTGCAGCGCTTTCGACGCGGTTCCGCGCCCCGTGAAACCGATAGGGCTTGAAACGTTTCACAGCCACGTTGCGACGTGGAGCGGTGACGGCGTGCGCGAGGCGCTGTGCGGCGTGCGAGGCCCGAGACGCCCCCGCGCGTTTTCGTGTAGGGCACGGCGTCATGCGCTCGATCTCGTGCGCGGCTCGCGTCGCCGTCGTCTCCGCCCTGGGCCTCGCCTCGTGCACGCGCGTGGGGCCCGTTTACCCACCGCGCCCGCCGCAAGCGAGCGCGCCTCACCGCGTGGACACACCGCCTTCGCGGATTCCGGTGCACGTCCGCCTCGCCAATGCCGCGCTCCGCGAGAGCCTCGAAGCGACGCTGCCGCCCAGCGGCGAAGCGACCTACGAGGTGCTCCACGTGCCGACGAAGGTGACGTGGGTGCGCAAAGGCGCGACGGTGCGCACGGAGAACGGGCGGCTCGTCGTGGGCCTCGACTTCGAGGCGACCGTCTCGGTGGCCCTTGGGACCGTCGTGGTGCCTTTCGGTGTCGACGTGGCGGCCGAGCCGGTGCTCACCGCCGAGTACGCGTTCTTGCTCGCCAGGCCTGCGGTGACGCTGCGCTCGAGCGATGCGCGTCTGCGCTTCGCCGACGCGGTGGGCGGTGCGTACGCGCGCGTCGAGGCGCTCGTCCGCGAGAAGATCGAGGCGTTTCGCTTCGATCTCGCGCCGATGCTCGACGACGCCACGCGCCCGCTCCGCGACCCGATGCGCTTCGCGATGGGTGCCGGCGAGGGGTGCGCCCAAGCGGACGTGCTCGCGGTCGAAGCGGGCCCGACGCTCTACGTCGACGGGCTCGAGAAGGACTTCGTGTTCACGGTGGCCCCGAAGCTGACGGTGCCTTGCGCCGCGCATGCGCGCGCCACGAAGCTCCCGCCGTTGACCAACGTCGCATCGCCCATGACCGGCGTTTTCCAGCTCCGCATCGACGGAGCGGCCCGCTACGACGAGCTCGAGAAGGCGGCATCCATCCTCTTCACCGACGGCCGCTACGCGTTCTCGAGCAAGCACCCGCGGCTCTACCTCGAGCGCCCGGAGTTCTACGCCTCGAAGGGCGCGCTCGTCTTCAAGGTTCACCTCGGTGGCGAGGCCTCGACCTTCGGTGTGCCCCTCGACGGCGACATCTTCCTCACGGGGAAGCCCTCGCTTCGCGGCGGCGTGCTCGCCTTCGACGACCTCGAGCCCACCGTCGAGACCTCGAACCTGTTCCTCCAGCTCGGTGCGGCGAGCGACGGCGAGAGGCTACGTGACGAAGCGCGCCGTGCGCTCACGCTCGACGTCGCCACGCGCGCGCGACCTTTCCTCGACGACCTCGAGAAGCGCGCCGCCGTCCGGCACGGCGCGGTCTGCACGAAGCTGCGCCTCGATCGTTTCGACGTCGC
>CAIOHM010000563.1 GCA_903858055.1 uncultured delta proteobacterium | reverse complement strand
CGTCGCTCTCGGGCGCGCAGCCGCACTGGCCCGGCGCGAGGGCGCCGCACGTGTCGTTGCCGGAGCACGTGCCGCAGCTCGCGACCGTGCGCGGGTTTGCGCAGTTGTCGACGTCGGTGACGGGGCCGCAGTTCTTCTGCTTGCGCGCGCAGAACGTGGGGTCGCCCTCGGCGATGCACCCGCAGCGGTTCGGGGGCGCGCCGACACCGCACGCGTAGCCGAGGCCGGCGCAGGTCCCGCAGCTCGTGACCGTGCGCGGGCGACCGCAGTTGTCGACGCCCGAGAGCGATCCGCACACGGCACCTTGGCGCTGACAAAAGAGCGAGTCCGACTCGTTGACGCACCCGGCGTCGACGATGCCGGCGTCTGGGGACCCAGCATCACCCGAAGCGGCGTCGCCCGTGGCCGCATCGACACCCGATGCATCTTGCACCGATGCATCCACGCTCGCGTCCAGGCCCGCATCGGCACCGGCGGGCACGAGGACGATCGGGTCCGGCGACGCCCCCGTCCCCGTGCCTACGCTCGACCACTCGTTGCAAGGAGGCACCGACTCCGTCTTCGCGGGAGCCCCCGTCGCGAGCGCCAGGCGCGCACCGCGATCGCACACCACGGAGGGCACCACGATGCGCGCGCCTTCTTGGCGCCAGCCCGTCGCCGAGCCGAAATCGAGGGGAACGATGCAGGCGTCCGGGGCGCAGTACCCCGCGGATCCGGGCGCCAGGAGCACGCCGACGTTGAGCTGCGACACGTCACCCGGCCGCGTGATCCCGCAGGGCCCGCTGAACGACTCGGGCGTGTAGGCCCGACCGTTCGCGAAGGTCGCGAACACGTCGACGCACGTTCCTCCGCCCCCATCCGCCTCACCGCCGCCGAAGACGATCGCCGAGCTGTAGGTCGGGAGCGACTCCGCATCCGTCGTGTCGATCGGCACGCAACGACCGCCCACGCAGGTCTGCCCGTCGTCGCACGTGACCACGGCGTCTCCGGGAGCGAGGCGGCGCGGGAGGATGTCGAGGCACGACCACTCGACGGGCGTCCGCAAGAGCACGTTGCCCGTCTTCGGAAGTACGACGCGCGCCTCGCGCACCACGCGAAGCACGCCACGCTGCCATCCTTCGACGCGCACGCTCGTCGGCGTTCCGCTGCCATCGGGGATGCCGACGACGGCCACCGTACCGGGCAACCTCGCGCCGCTCCCATCTTCGCCCCAGCGCCAACCGCGCACGATTTCGCCGCTTACGCGCGGGTCGTTCACGACGACGCGCACGTCGTCGAAGTCACGGCCAGGCAGCATGTCGGAGCTCACGGCGATCATGAGCTGGCCGGAAGCGGGTCGAATCTCGCCGTTGCACCCGAGCGGCGCGAGGGCGGCCAACGCTCCGACGAGGGCAACGAGACCCGCTCCGAATGTACGTGCAGACTGCATGGTTCGCATGGGCGTCGTCATGGAGCGTTACTTCAGGTAGACCGTGCCCAGCGTGCCCGGCACCTGGGGCTCTTGCGAAGCCTCCGGTCGAAGGAGGAAGAAGCCCCCCACCGCCGCGCCGGCCGCGAGGGCCGTTCCGCCGATCACCCACGGCCACCAGGACCGCTTCTCTTGGGGTTCACCGAGGCTGATCGAGAGCGTCTTCGCGGAGCCGGCCACGAGATCGACCATGCTCGCATACGACTCACGCCCCTCCGCCTCGACGCGGAGCCGGTGAGCGCCAGGCTCGACGCTGCCCTCGAAATGACCACGCGCCACGAGGGTGCCGTCGAGCTCGATGCGTGCGTCGGCGGGAGCGTCGACCACGAGCCGCGCGGCCGTGACGACGGGACGCAGCTGAATCGTGCGCGCGAGCGCGGTGGGCGCCTCGATCGCGAGCGAGCTTCGAAGGGGCTCGAAGCCTTCCTTTTCGGCGTAAAGATCGTGCGTGCCGACCTCGAGGAAGACCTTCGCGGTCCCCCCTTCGGTCGGCGCAAGCTCGCGGTCGATCGTGACGCGCGCATCGACCGGGCTCACGGTGAGGGACACCTCGGCCACGAACGCTCTCATCTCGCGCACGAAGTTCACGGCGCGACCGACCTGCTCGTCCGAGAGGCTCGTGCCGCCCTCCGCGAGGAAGCGCTCGGCCTCGGCGATGGCGCGCGCGTAGCGCTTCTCGCGGCTCGAACACGCCGCGAGGTTCCAGAGCACGCGCGGGTTCTTCGATTGCTCGTACGCAGCGCGAAACTTCGCGTGCGCCGTGCGAAAGTCGCCGTGCTCGAAGAGGTCTTTCCCCTGCTCGAACGCGGATCGAGCGTCGCCTTCGAGCTCCTCCGTCAGCGGGCGCGTGGCCCTGGTTTGCCCCGCGGCGGCGGCGGTGACGAGCCACGTGGCCGTGACGAGACGAAGGAAGCGCGTGCCGATCGTCATTCCTCGAGCTCCGGGTCCAGGGCCGAACTCTTCTTCTTCGGCGCCTTCGGGCGCTCCGCGGGGGCGGGCTCCTTGGTGGGTGCCGCCACGGCACTCGGTCGTTCGGCGGCCGCTCGCGCCGGGCGCGCGTCACGCTTCGGCGCAGGTTCTTCCTGGGGAGCACCGGCACCTTGCCGCTCCGTCTGCACCGGCGGCACCTCGAGCTTCGCGGCGGCCGGGGGAGCAGGCGCCGCGGCGGGGCTCGGTGCGGGCACGTCGACGGTGGGCGCGGTCGCGAGCGGTGAGGCGCTGCGGCCCATCATGTAGACTGCAACGAGCGAGGCCACGGCGACGAGGGCCACACCTCCGACCATCGCTGCGCGTGGGAGGCCACCCCGCCCCTTTGGAGCGCGGTCACCGGCGAACGTGCGCGAGGTCGGGATGTCGGTGCCCGCGAAGGCGAGCCCCGAATCGACGCCCGGCGTGACACGAAACGCGGGGGGCGGCGGAGCGAGCGAGGGGAGCGCCGTGCCGTCGAGGGAAATGTCGACGGTGGGCGAGGAGCGCGACGCGGAGATCTTCACCTCGAGCACCTCGAGCTCTTCGCGCACCTCCGCGAGCGACGCGTAGCGATTCGCCGCGTCTTTCTCGAGGCAGCGAAGCAGCACCCGCTCGAGCTCGAACGGCACCTCGGGCCTGAGCGCGCGCGGGGGCACGGGCGGCTCGGTGAGGATCTTCACGTGGAGTTCCGCGAGCGTGTGCGCGGGAAACGCCGCCACGCCCGTGGTCGCCTCGTACATCGCCGCCCCGAGCGACCAGATGTCCGTGCGCGCGTCGACGGACTTCGTGTCGCGAAGCTGCTCCGGCGACATGTACTGCGGCGAACCCATTTGCGTCGAGGTGCGCGTGAGCTGCGGGTTCGTGCTCGAGAGGTTCGCCTTCGCGATGCCGAAGTCGAGCACCTTCAGCACGACGCGACCGCCCGGGCGCTGCGCGAGGAAGAGGTTCGAGGGCTTGATGTCGCGGTGGACGATCCCAAGGCTGTGGGCGTCGCCGAGGCCGATGCACGCCTGCTGGAAGTAACGAACGATCTCGTTGATCGGAAGCTGGCGCGTGCGCGCGATCGCCGCCTCGAGGTCCTCGCCTTCGAGGAACTCCATGACCATGAACGGCATGCCGTCGTCGAAGCGCCCCACGTCGGTCACGCGTGCCGCGTGCTCGCTCGAGAGCCCCGCCGCGGCCCGCGCCTCACGCTCGAAGCGCGCGAGCATCTCGGGGTGATCCTTCGCCTGAGGCAGCATCATCTTGATGGCCACGCGGTGCCCGAGTTCGAGGTGCGTCGCCGCCACGACCATCCCCATGCCGCCCTCGCCGAGCACGCGCTCGACGACGAACTTTCCTCCGAGCACGGTCCCCGCTTCGACGCCCAACCTTCGACTCCTCGAGGCCTCGCCAACGCCGGGAGAGACCGGGGAAAGACTGCCCTCCTTCACGGACCGTCGCAAGGCCACACGCGGAATTTCACATACTCGCCACGCCGCCACCGCCCCACCGAGGCGTCATCGGCCGAGCTTCTCGAAGTACCAGACGCCCTTCCAGTTGATCATGTCGCCCACGGGCACCTTCATCGTGCGCGAACCCTTCATGACGACGAGCGTGCAGTTCTTGGACTTCCACACGGGCTGCTTCCACCCCTTGCGCTTCGTCGGCACCTGCACGATCGACTTGCCGGGCTCGAGCGCGACGAACTTCGCCTCGCCGATCTCGGGGTGCCGCTTTCCGAGCCGCTCGATGGCGCGCAAGTAGGGCTCGTGCACCTGCTTCTCCCACTGGCGCAGCGGATCGGGCAGGTCGCGCCCAAGCAGGTACGCCTCCTTCGGCAGCGCGAGATCGAGCGCGAGAACGCCGTTGCCCGTGCGCACGGCCTCGAGCAAGTTCATGCCACGTTTGCCGAGGCTGTCGGCGGCCTCGGCGGGGAGGCTCAAGCCTGCGGGGGCCGCCCCGGCGTCGAGGACGATCACGACGGACGCACCCGCTTCGGCGGCGCTTTTGCCTGCGTCGGCCGCGCCGGCGTCGCTCGCGGGCGGCTTCACCTTCGGGCCGCACGCCACGAGCGAAGCGAGCGCTGCCATGGCGCCGAGCAGCGCCGCACCACGCGCCCACGCGACGGCGCGACGGGGACCAAGACCAGCGAACGTCATCACGCGAAGTTCGGCAGCGGAACCGCGTCGACCTGGAGCACCTCGTCGAACATCCGAATCTCGGAGAGGCACGCTTCCGAGGGGCGCGACGCGATCTTGAACTTCGCGCACGACGCCGTGCCGCCTTCGAAGAGCTCGTTCGTGATGTGGAGCACGTTGAGGCCGTGGCGCTTCAAGACCCCGAGCACGTTCGCGAGCGTGCCGACGCGATCGACCATGCGCAACACGAGCTGGAACTGAGCGGGGGTGCCCGAGGCGACGTTCACCGCGTGCGGCACTTCGCCTTGCAGCAGGAACGAGCGGATGATGCGCACGGTCTCGCCAGCGATGGCGAGCTGCGCCTGATCCGTCGAGGCGGCGATGTGCGGCGTGCCGTAGAGCAGCCCGGCGCCAGCGGGAGGAACCCGAAGCGGCTCGAGGGTCCCCGTCTTCGTCCGCGGCTCTTCCGGGCGCACGTCGAGGGCGACACGGAGCCCACGCTCGTCGATGGCCGCCTCGAGCGCCGCGTGGTCCACGAGGCCGGCGCGCGCCGTGTTGATGAGCATGGCGCGCTCGGGCAGCGCCTTGAGCACCGCGGCGTTGACGATGCCACGCGTGCGCTCGGTGAGCGGCAAGTGGAGCGAGAGCGCCTGGCTCTTCGTGGCGAGATCCTCGAGGCTCTTCGCGTGACCGACCCCGGCTTCGCGCGCCTTGGCGACGCTGAGCGAGCGGCTCCACGCGACGACCTCCATGCCGAAGGCCTTCGCGCGCGCGGCCACCTCACGCCCGACGCTGCCGAAGCCCGCGATGCCGAGCGTCTTGCCGTAGAGGCCCTCCGCCTTGGAAAATTCCAGGCGTTCCCACTTGCCCGCCCGAAGACTCGCGACGGCATCGGGGATGCGTCGGTCGAGCGAGACCAGGTGCCCGAAGACCAGCTCGGCAACCGCGGCGGCGTTCTTACCCGGCGTATAGGCGACGTAAATACCGCGTGCACTCGCCGTCTTGACGTCCACGTTGTCGTAGGCCGCACCGGCACGCACCACGAGGTGCAGCTGCTTCGCGCGGGCGAGCGCCTCGGCCGTGACCTCGGTCGAGCGCACGACCAAGATGCCCACGTGCTCGATGCGGTCGGCGAGGGCCTCGCGCGTGAGGTCCGGGGCGTACTCGACCTCGACCGGCAACGAGGCGAGCTCGTCGAGGGCGGAGGCGTGGAGGCGGTCGGCGATGAGAACGCGCATGGATCTCCAATGTTAGCGGACTCGGCGGCGCGGGGGGAAGCACGGCGCCACCTGTGAGACGCAGGGGCTACGATTTTGCGAGCGGCCGCAGCGGCTCGACGTCGCGGCGTCGGCCGAGCGGCAGCGCATGCCCGCGCACGACGACGAGAGGCTCGCCGTCGCGCTCTTCGAGGAAGCGCTCGAGGGTGAGCTGGGCTCCCGGCTGGAACTTCGCGAGGAAGGGCCCGCCCTCGCTCGCGTGCTTCACCCACGTGTAGAGCGCCGCGTCGTCGCCCTCGTAAAGGTCGTCGGCACGCCACGGCTCGCTGCTGCCGTCGCTGAGCACGAGCTCGGGCTCGTCGCGCGTGCCGCTCACCGACTCGACGAAGAAGGGCACGTCGTCGACGGCGAAGTAGGTCCAATCGTAGCCGTTCACGAGGATGAAGCGCCCGTCGATCGGGTGCCGTGCGATCCACGTGTGCATCGCGCGCGCGACGCCCTCGTGCTCGACGGGCTCGCCGTCGTGGAGGAAGCGCCCGGTGCCGTCCAGGCGGATCGTGCTCTCGCGCGATCGCCCAGGCGGCGGCGGCATCAGGAAAAATTGCGGATGATCGCTCGGTTTCGCCACGGCCACCGCAGTCTGCTCATCGAACGACCACGAAGCAAGAGGCGCGGTTTCTGCGCCTTGACGACCGCTCCCTCGGGGCCTACGTCCGCTCCCGTCACCGCCGCAAGCGCTGGGAACTACGCCTTTTTTTTGAGCACCACCATGAGCCTCGAGTCGCTCCAGTCCTTCGTCTCACTCCTCGAGTCCCGCGGCGAGCTCGTGCGCATCAAGGAGCGCTTGAGCGCGCACCTCGAGGTCGCGGAGGTCGCGAACCGGGTGATGAAGGCGGGAGGTCCTGCGTTGCTCTTCGAGAACGTGGCCGGAGCCTCGTTCCCGCTGCTCATCAACCACTACGGGTCACGCAAGCGCATCTCGCTCGCGCTCTCGTGCGAGGACCTCGAGGAGCAGGCCCAGGCGATTGGCGCCCTCGTGCACACGCGCCCGGGCAGCGCGAAAGATCTTGCTGCGCTCGCAGGCAAGGTGCCCGAGCTCGCGAGCGCGTTGCCGAGGAGCGTCAAGAAGGCGCGCTGCCAGGACGTGGTGCTCACGGGCGACGACATCGACCTCGAGAAGCTCCCGGTGCTGACCACGTGGCCCCTCGACGGTGGCCCGTTCTTCACGCTCCCGAACGTCATCACGAAGGACCCAGACACCGGCGTCCGCAACATCGGCATGTACCGCATGCAGCGCATCGACAAGCGCACGACGGCCATGCACTGGCAGATTCACAAGACCGGCGCGCGCCACTGCCGCCGCGCGAAGGAGCTCGGCAAGCGCCTCGAGGTCGCCGTCGCGTTCGGCGGGCACCCGGCCCTCACCTACGCCGCCACCGCGCCCCTCCCCGACGGCATCGACGAATGGATGTTCGCGGGCTTCCTGGCGAAGAGCCCCGTGAAGACCGTGAAGGCGAAGACCGTGGACCTCGAGGTCCCCGCCGACGCCGACTTCGTGCTCGAAGGCTACGTGGACCCGAGCGAGGAGCCCTTCGACGAGGGACCCTTCGGCGACCATACGGGGTATTACACCCCCGTCGACAAGTTCCCGCGCTTCCACGTGACCGCGGTCACGCACCGCTCGGACGCGATCTTCCCCGCGACGCTCGTGGGCCCACCGCCCATGGAGGACGCGTGGCTCGGCAAGGCGACCGAGCGCCTCTTCTTGCCGCTCCTGCGCACGATGTTCCCCGAGGTCGTGGACATGAACCTGCCCGTCGAGGGCGCGTTCCACAACCTCGTGCTCGTGAAGATCAAGAAGCAGTACCCCTTCCACGCGCCGCGCCTCGCGCACGGGCTCTGGGGCGCGGGCCAAATGATGTTCTCGAAGGTCATCTGCGTCTTCGACGACGACGTCGACGTTCAGAACCCGGGCGAGGTCGTGTGGCGCATGCTCGCCAACCTCGACCCGAAGCGCGATCTCAGCTTCGTCGACGGCCCGATCGATCAACTCGATCACGGGGCGAACCAGGCGCTGTTCGGGTCGAAGCTCTGCATCGACGCCACGCGCAAGTGGAAGGAAGAGGGCTACACGCGCGAGTGGCCGGAGATCTGCACGATGACGCCGTCGGTGCAGCAGCGCATCGATCGCCTCTGGCCGAGCCTCGGTCTCGGGGACGGCGCGCCTCCGCCCGTGGAGCTCACGGCCGAGCCGAGCTGGAAGCTGCAAGTGTTCGACGGGCTCACGGCCCGTGCGCGCTCGTTCCTCGAGCAGAAGGGATCCCGCTGATGGTCTCGACCCACGACAAGCCTCTCGCCGACCTCGAGCGCCGCCTCGCCTCGGGGGACAGCCACGCGGCCGGCGTGCGCGACATGTTCGACCGCATCGCGCCGACCTACGACACGCTCAACCGCCTCCTCTCGGCGGGAATCGACGTGCGCTGGCGCAAGCTGGCGATCGAGACGATCGCGGCCCGCCCCGAGGGTGCGATCCTCGACTCGTGCGCGGGCACCATGGATCTCACCGCGCTCATCGCGAAGCGTTGGCCCACCGCGCGCGTCGTCGCCGCGGACTTCGCCGCGCAAATGCTCGACGCGGGCAAACAGAAGGCCCCGAACGCCGAGCGCGTGGTCGCCGACGCGATGGCGATGCCCTTCGACGACGCCTCGTTCGCTGCGATGATCTGCGGCTTCGGCATGCGCAACCTCGCGGACACGCGCCGCGGCGTGCGCGAGGCGCGGCGCGTACTCAAGAAGGGCGGCGTCTTCACGACGCTCGAGTTCTTTCGGCCCACGAGCATGGCGACGAAGGTCTTCCACGGGGTCTACGGCAACGTGGTGCTGCCCACCGTGGGCGGGCTCATCTCCGGTGATCGCTCGGCATACGCGTACCTGAACCAGAGCATGAAGCACTTCGTCTCGCGCGAGCAGTACGAGAGCCTCTGCCGCGAAGAAGGCTTCCGCGTCACGCGCGCCGAAGACCTCACGCTCGGCATCGCGTCGCTCGTGGTGGCGGAGGCGGTGTGAGCCGCCCGCGCGCGGAGCGTCTCGTCGTCGCGATCACCGGCGCGAGCGGTGCGCCCTATGCGCGACGTCTCCTCGAGGTGCTCCGCGACGCGCGCGCCGCCGGTACCGGGCCCGAGGTCGCCGTGGTCCTTTCTCCGACGGCGCCCGAGGTCTGGGCGCTCGAGTGCGGCGGCGATCTGCGCACTGCCGTGGAGCCCTTCCCCGTGTGGGGCGGGCGCGACTACAAAGCGCCGTTCGCGAGCGGCAGCGCTGGCTGGGACTCCATGGTCGTCGTCCCGTGCTCCATGAGCACCGCGGCACGCATCGCTCAGGGCACGAGCGACTCGCTCCTCACGCGCGCCGCCGACGTCATGATCAAGGAGAAGCGGAACCTCGTGCTCGTGCCGCGCGAGACGCCGCTCTCCGCGATTCACCTCAAAAACCTGCTCGCACTCGCGCAGCTCGGCGTGACCGTTCTCCCGGCGATGCCCTCGTTCTACGGCCAGCCCACGTCGGTGGATGCGCTCCTCGATACCGTGGTAGCGCGCATCCTCGACCACCTCGGCTTGCCGAACGATCTCACGCGGCGCTGGGGCAATCCCTCCACTTCCGCATGACCCCCCTCGTCACCCGCGCCCTCGCCCAAGCCGGTTTGCTCGAAGCCCTCGAGGCCCGCGAGCGCGGTGACGTTTCGCGCCTCGAGGCGCTGCGCCCGCACCTCGAAGCCGCCGACTGGCTCCTGCTCGGCGCCCTCGCGAACGAGATCCGCGAGCGCGAGATGGGTCCCGACGTGCGGGTCTTCGCGAACGTGCGCCCGGACGCCGACCGCTCCGCCAGCGACCTCGTCGGTGAGCCGCACGAAGGCGGAATCCCGTTCCTCCGCAAAGTCGCGCTCGCCCGTATTTTCTCCGGGCCCGCTGCACGGCTGCGCGTGGGCTGGGACGGCCTCGGCATGGAGTTCGCGCAGGTGACGCTCGCCTTTGGGGCGAACGAACTCTTCGGGGCCGTGCGCTTCAAAGACGGCGAGCTCGTGACCGTCGACGCGCTGCTCGGCCATGGCAAGCGCTCGAAGCTCGAGCCCGCGCAGGTCGTGAAGCGCCGCGAAATCGCACGCTTCCTCACGCGTGCGGGCCGCCGCGCGCTCTTCGCGACCGCGGAAGGAACCTTCGAAGAGTACACCGAGGAGGCGGCGAGCTCCGAGCACGCCGCGACCTCTCCCACGGAGATCTCGCTGCCATGACTGCACCGACCCTCGCGACCATCACCGCGAAAGTTCACGCCGGCGAGCGCCTCACGGCCGAAGACGCCCTCGCGCTCTTCCTCGAGCCGGACCTCCTCGCGGTGGGGCAGCTCGCCAACCGCGTGCGCGAGAAGCGCCACGGCGACCGCACCTACTTCAACAAGAACATGCGCGTGGAGGTGACGAACGTCTGCGTCGCCTCGTGCCTCTTCTGCTCGTTCGCGAAGCTCGAGGCGCACATGCCCGGCGCGCACACGATGTCGCTCGAGCAGGCCTGGCACGAGCTCTCGTCGCGCATGGACGACCCGCCCAGCGAGGTTCACGTCGTCAACGGCCTCCACCCAGGGCTTCCGTTTTCGTATTACGAAGAGTTGATTCAGGGTTACAAGCGCATCAAGCCCGACGTGCACATGAAGTGCTTCACGGGCGTGGAGATTCACTTCTTCGCGCAGCACTACGGCATGAGCGTGCGCGAAGTGCTCGAGCGCTTGGTCGCCGCGGGCCTCGACAGCCTCCCGGGCGGCGGCGCGGAAATCTTCCACCCCGAGGTGCGCAAGCGCATCAGCGACGACAAGGCGACCGGCGACGAGTGGCTCGAGGTGCACCGCGTGGCGCACTCCATGGGCATGCGCTCGAACGCGACCATGCTCTACGGGCATATCGAGACCTTCGAGCACCGGGTTCACCACCTGCTCGAGCTCCGCAAGCTCCAAGACGAGACCAAGGGCTTCCAGGCCTTCATCCCTCTCGCCTTCCACCCGGACGGCAACGGCATGAAGAACCTGCCCGCACCGACCGCCGTCGACGACCTGCGCACGCTCGCGGTCTCGCGCCTCGTCCTCGACAACTTCGAGCACATCAAGGCGTACTGGGTCTCCTCCACGCCGAAGATCGCCCAGGTGGCGCTCCGCTTCGGCGCGGACGACATCGACGGCACCATCGTGCACGAGACCATCTACCACGCGGCCGGGAGCACCTCGCCGCAGGGCCTCTCCTACGGCGACCTCGTGCGCCTCATTCGCGAGGCGGGCCGCACGCCGGTCGAGCGCGACACGCTCTACAACGTCGTGCGCGAGTTCGCCCCGAACGAGGTCCCCGAGGCGGCCATGAAGGTGCGCGATCGCAAGGCCCAGAAGCACCTCGCGGTGCTGCCGTGAAGAGCCCGCTGCGCGTCGCTGCGGTCTCCTACCTGAACGCGCTCCCGCTCACGGAGGGGCTCGGCGACCGTGCCGACGTGGAGCTCGTGGAGGGGCTCCCGGCGCACGTGGCCGTGAGGCTCGCGGAGGGCGAGGCGGACGTAGCGCTCATGCCCGTCGCGGCGGCGGCCAGCCTCGGCGACGTGGCCATGTTGCGCGGCTCGGCCATCGGCTGCCGCGGTGCCGTTGAGAGCGTCCTCATCCTCGCGGAGTGCGCCCCCGAGGCGATCACGGAGCTCGCGCTCGACCTCTCGTCGCGCACCTCGGTGACCCTCGCGCGCATCGTGCTCAAGCGCCGCTACGGCGTGGAGCCGAAGCTCGTCGGTCTCACGTCGGAAGAGGCGATCGCCTCCGTGGGCGGCACGCGAGCCGCGGTCGTCATCGGCGACCCGGCGCTCGAGGTGGCCGACCGTTTCCCGCGCAAGGTCGACCTCGGCGCCGAGTGGTTCGCGTGGACCGGCCTGCCCTTCGTTTTCGCGACATGGTGCGCTTTTCCCCAGCGAATCGCCCTTGCTCAGGAGGGAGCGCTCCACGAGGCGCGCGAGCTCGGCCTCGGCGCCCGCGCATCCATCGCCGCACGCTACGCGGAGAAGAGCGCGCTGCCCCGCGAGCGCCTCGAGCGGTACCTGCGCGAGTCGATCCGCTACGACTTCGGCCCTGAAGAGCAAGCAGGGCTTCAACGCTTCTTCGACGAGGCTTCGGCCCTCGGCCTCTTGCCCGCCACCACCGTGCGCCTCCTCGACAGCGAGCGTGTGCGCCCGTCACTCCCGCCTTCGCTCGACGGCATCCTCGCGCGCGCGAGCGAGGGATCTCGCATTTCGGTCGCCGAGGGAGAGCGCCTCTTCCACGAGGCTTCGCTCTTCGATCTCGGCATCGCGGCGGACCTCGTGCGTCGGAGCAAGAACCCGCCCGAGGTGGTGACGTACATCGTCGATCGCAACGTGAACTACACGAACGTGTGCACGACGAGCTGCCGGTTCTGTGCATTCTACAGGCCGGTCGGTCACGCGGAGGGCTACACGCTCTCGCGCGAGGTGCTCGGGCAGAAGCTCCAGGAGGTCGTCGACGCGGGCGGCGTGCAAATTCTCCTGCAAGGAGGCCTCAACCCCGAGCTGCCGATCGCCTGGTACGAAGACACCTTCCGCTGGATGAAGTCCACGTACAAGCTCGGCCTCCACGCGCTCTCACCCGAGGAGATCCTTCACCTCGCCGAGCTCGAGAAGCTCAGCGTGCGCACGGTGCTCGAGCGCCTCCACGCGGCAGGCCTCGACAGCGTGCCCGGCGGCGGCGCGGAGATCTTGGTCGACCGCGTGCGAAGGCAAATCGCGAAAGCGAAGTGCCGCTCCGAGGAGTGGCTCGGCGTGATGCGCGTGGCGCACCAGATGGGCCTGCGCTCGTCGTGCACGATGATGTACGGCACCGTCGACACGCCGCGCGAGCGCATGCTCCACCTCGCGAAACTCCGCGAGCTCCAAGACGAGACCGGCGGCTTCACCGCGTTCTTTTGCTGGGATTACCAGTACGAGAAGGGCGTTCGCCTCGCGCCGGGCGAAAACGGCACGCTCACGTACCTGCGCACGCAGGCGCTCGGGCGCCTCATGCTCGACAACGTCGCGCACGTGGGG
>CAIOHM010000562.1 GCA_903858055.1 uncultured delta proteobacterium | reverse complement strand
GCGCTTCATCTTCACGTCGACGCGCAGGAGCCGGGCCGACCAGACTCGGCTTTACAACCGATGGCTGAGGGGAGAGTCACCGTTCCCCGCGCTCCCGCCCGGCAGGTCCCAGCACGAACGAGGCTTCGCGGTCGACATGGTCGTGTGTGTGTAGGGTGCATGTAAAGAGCGCCGCGCGGAGATCACCCCGGAGGCCGGAAGACGCGGGCATGTCGACATCGGGTTCGCCAGGAGGGACGCGCAGCGCGGACGTCTTGGTCCTCGGGGCGGGCATCGCCGGACTCCGCGCGGCGGAGGTGCTCACGGCGGCGGGGAAGTCGGTGATCGTCCTCGAAGCTCGATCTCCGCGTATCGAAAGCGGGCGCTCCCCGCATGAACCTGGTACGAGTCGCGCGTGCAGTCGGGCGGCCCGAGAGCCCCATCGCGAGCGCAGCGGGGCCTGCGCCGCGCCCTCAACGGCGGCCCGACTCGGACGCTCCACGGTCGGCCTCATGAAGTCTCTCGCCCACGAACCCCTCCCCGCAGACGCGGTCCCCGCTCACCCGCAAGCGGCCCCCGGTCGGCCGAAGGTCGTCTTCATCCACGTGCCCAAATCCGGCGGCACGACGCTCGATACGATCTTTCGGGACCACTTCTTCGACACGCCGCTCTACCCACCGGTCGGTCCGAACAAGCTCGGCGGCGTCCTCGACCAGCTGCGCGATCCCCGAAACCGCTACGTCGGGGGACACTACCCCGTCGGGACCGTGCCGCTCGACGCGTTCGACCGCAAAGTGACGATCGTGCGCAGCCCGCTCGACGTCATCTGTTCGAGGCTGAGCTTCAAGAACAAGCTCGCCAACGCGCCGCCGGAGGCGTTGTCCCCGCTCGAGTTGGCGGGAGCGACGTTGCGCATTTACGAGAAGTATTTCAGCCCTCGCTTCGAGGTCGAGCGCTGCAAGAGCGACGCGCGTCAGGGCGTCTTTCAGGGCCTCGGGACCTATGTCCCTACCTGTGCCTTTCAAGAGGTCGTCGACCAGATCCACGCGTTCGACGACGTGCTCGACTTCGCCCGCCTCGACGAGGGGATTAAGTGCTTTCTCATCGAGAACGGCTACTTTCCGTATCGAAGCATCCAAAAGAAGCGCGCCTACGCGTACGAGCCCGATTACGAGCGCGCCCGCAAGCTGCTCAGCGAGTTCGACGAGCGCTTTTACGCGGCGGCACGCGAGCGGTTTCGGACGATTCCGAGCGACGTCGAGCTTCGCTACGAGCAGTACCGCGCCGATTACTGCAGAACCCGCGGGCTCTCGTTGCAGGTGCACGAAGAGCGGCGTCTCGATTTGCGCGGCCCGATTGGCTCGAGCTGGTTCAACGTCGAGACCTCCGAGGAAGGGACACCGTTCCGCTGGTCGGAGGACCGGCACGCGACGGTCGAAATTCCGGTCGCCCAGGCGGGGCTCTACGACGTGACCTTGTCCGTGACGGCCGCGGCGGTCGACGACGTTCGGCTGACCGCGTGCACCACGCTGGAGCCGCGCGCGTTTCCGGTGACGGAAAGCCGCACCGCGGGCGCCCAGGTCTTCACCGCGCGGGTCGTCACCCGCGCGCACGACTGGATTCACCTCGCCTTCGAGCTCCACCGGAGCGCAGCGACGACCGACGTCCCACAAGAAGGCGACGTGCGCGCGCTCGGCGTCGTCTTGGGCGACGTGCGCGTCGCGCGACGATCCGCGTAGCGCGGCGATCGATGCGCGACCCCCGATCCCCGCTTTGGCCCGCGCTACCCACGCCGCACGACTGCGGGCGGATGCCGGGGTGAGTCTCGGTCCATGCGGGGCCGAGGGGGCGTGCCCTCGCGTCATCTTCGGCGATTTGCAGGCAACGCGCTGCGTGACGCCGAATTTGGCCGTTGCGCGGAGCTTCCCTTAGCGGTCGAAGTCATGCAGTTGCCAGGGCGTCTCAGCGGTTCCTCACTCACGACGGTGCTCGGTGTGCTCCATGCGGCGCGCACGACGGGCGTGCTCGAGGTATCGCGTGGCGCTTCTGAGGTTCATCGCATCGCGTTCGTGGACGGGCTCGTGTGCGCCGTGGAGACCGCAGGCCCCACGCCCTCGCTCGCCGACGTGCTCCGCCGCATGAACGCCTGCGCCGAAGACGCGCTCCGCCGCTCGCTCCGCCGCGCGCTCTCGGAGCGACGACGCCACGGCGAGGTGCTCATCGAGGAGCGCCGCGTCTCGCCCACGCTCGTGCAGGTGGCGCTCCGCAAGCAGCTCCTCGAGCGCATTCAGGTCTTGAAGACGCTCCCCGACGCGAACCTTCGCTTCCGTGTCGCCACGAAGCCGCAGCTCACGCTGAGCACGCTGACCGGTCTCTCGCCCGAGGACTACATGAACGGCGAGGAGCTCCGCGCGGCGCTCGGGTACCAAGAGGTGCCCGTCGACGCGCAGATCACGCCGCTCGCGCCTCCCGTGGAGGAGGTGCCTGCCGCGGTCGCTCCGCGCATCGACCACGTGCGCCACGAGGCCTACGCCACGCTCGGCCTCCGGCCCGGCGCCGACGCCACCGACGTGAAGCGCGCCTACCGTCGCCTCGTGCGCGACCTGCACCCGGACACGAACCAGGGCGCGGCGGCCCATGAGCGTGTGCACCTCTCCGAGCGCTTTCGTCGCGTGACCGAGGCCTACAAGACGCTCGTCGCCTGAGGCGCGATCGCCCTCGAAATGCAGCGAGGGGGCACCGCGAACGGCACCCCCTCGAAGCTTCACGCGCGGCGCGCGATCAGCGGTTCACACGCTCGAGGTAGTCGCCCGACGAGGTGTCGATGCGGACCCACTCGCCCTCTTTGATGAAGAGCGGCACGTTGACGACGGCGCCGGTCGAGAGCGTGGCGGGCTTGGTGGCGCCCGACGCGGTGTCGCCCTTCACGCCCGGCTCACTCGAGGAGACCTGGAGGATGACGTTCGGCGGGAGCTCGACGCCGATGGCGTTGCCGTTGAAGAACGTGACGCCGCACTCGAGGCCTTCGCTGATGAAGCGGGACTCGTCGCCGAGCTTGTTCTTCTCGACATGGACCTGGTCGCCGGTGGTGGCGTCCATGAACACGAAGGTGTCGGTCTCCTCCCACGAGTAGGCCATCTTGCGATCTTCGACGTCCGCGATCTCGACGGCTTCGCCCGACTTCCACGTGCGCTCGATCACGTTGCCCGTGACGAGGTTGCGGATGCGGCACCGGGAAAAGGCCTGGCCCTTGCCGGGCTTCACGAACTGGACCTCGATCATGGCGTAGGGAACGCCGTCGATCTGAATCTTGAGGCCCTTGCGCATGTCGGTCGTCTGCATGAGCGGGGCTGCTACCACGGGGGCCGCTGCTCGGGCAAGGGGAGCGCCGCGCTTTCCCGCAGCGAATTTCGCCAGCATTTCGCCGCGTGGTAGCCTCGGGGTGCCATGAACCCGGAATCCGAAGATCTGCTCCGCGACTTGAAGCGCGAGGTCGTCGAGACCCGAGGGCTCGTGATCAAGACGAACCACCTCGCCACGGGGCT
>CAIOHM010000561.1 GCA_903858055.1 uncultured delta proteobacterium | reverse complement strand
GCGCTCTCGCCACAAGTTGCACCTTGCATGCATCCCCACGGTGCCGTGGTGCTCGTCGACGCGCAGGGGCTTCTCGAGCGCAACGCGAGCGAGCGCGAGGCCAGTCTGGCGGCGGCCATGCTCTCGATGGCGGCGTCGCTCGGTCACCATGGGCGTGTGGCCGTGGCCGACGGTCCCTGGGCCGCGGCAGCCTTGGCACGCCACGGAAAGGCCTCGGGCTTCTTTCGGCAAAGCCAGGTTTTTCACGCGCCGATGCGCGATGCGGCACCGCTCTTGGCGCGCCTTCCGCTGGCGGCCCTCGACCTGGGGGAGGCCCACGAGGGGTGGCTCGCGGGCCTTGGGCTTCGCACGCTAGGCGACCTCGCACAGGCCCCGCGCAAAGAGCTCACGGTGCGCCTTGGTGCCGAGGCCAAGCGCATTCTCGCGCGGCTCTCCGGCGTCGACAGCGATCCACTTCCGTCCTTCGCGCTGCCCGAGGAGCCGCTGGAGGCGCAGCACTTCGACGACGAGTGCACCCAGCTCGAGCCGCTCTTGTTTGCGTTGCGCGGGCTCACGGCCAAGCTTGCTGCGAGGCTTTTTGGCCGCGGCATGGCCACGCGGCGCTTGCGCGTCTGCTTCGTGGGGGCCGGCGGCGTCCGTGAGTCCGTGGCGGTCGAGCTTCCGGCGCCGCTGCATCGGGCGGGCGAGCTCTTCGCGGTGCTCAAGGCGCGCCTCGAGTCGTATCGGTTGACCGCTCCGGTGCGCAGTCTCGAGCTTCTGGCCGAGCTCCTGGCGCCGCGCGACGACCGCTCGGGGCATTTGTACCAAGCCTTCGACCGCGGTGAGGCCGCGCTGCCGCGGGTGCTCGGCGAGCTCTTGGCGCACCATGGCTCCGAGCGGGTAGGCTTTCTCCAGGTCTGCGAGGCCTGGCGCCCCGACGACCGCTCGCGCCTCTTGCCGCCCGAGGCGCGCCCACGCTCCACGCACGAGGCGCGCGTGCCCGAGTCCTATCCGCTCGTGCAGCCCTTCGAGCCGCTGCGGGTCTTTCCTCGCGCGGTGCCCATCGAGCCCCTCGAGGTCCTTGCACCTTACATGCACATCGAGGGCGCCGAGTGGTGGCGCTACGGCGACGATGCCCTCGTGCTCGACGCGGCCAAAGGCGGAGAAGGGGCGGTCGCCTTGGTGGAGCGCGTCGCGCCAAGCGCAGCGATTGACCCGGAGAAACCCTCGCTCATGCGCCTTTGGGGCTGGTTCGGTTAGGCAATGGCGCGCCTTCGCATCGACCCAACCTCGCGCATGCCCATCCCGGGGCTCAAGGCGTCCGACGTGCTCGGTCCGGAGCCCACTCCGCACACGGAGACGCCGGAGCCATCCGAGGCACCGCCGCCCTACGTGGAGCTCGTCGCGCGGAGCCACTGCTCGTTTTTGCAGGCCTCGTCGTCGCCGGTGGCCCTCGTGCGACAGGCCGCGGCCCTGGGCTACGCGAGCCTCGCGGTCGCCGATCGCGACGGGCTCTACGGCATCGTGCGTGCGCATCAAGAGGCTAAAAAGCTTGGCCTTCAGCTCATCGTGGGCGTCGAGGTCACGGTGCGTGCCGCCGAGGGACCCTTGCCCGCAGAGCCCGAGGCCGAGCCCGTGGTGACCGTGGTGCTCTTGGCGGAGAACCATGCAGGATACACCAACCTCTGTCGCCTTTTGACGCAAGGTCACGCGCGCCACGAGAAGGGGCGTCTGCGCAAACGCCACGAGGGTGTGCCCAAGAACAACTGCTGCACGCTCTTTCCGTCCGACATGAGCGGCGCGGCCGAGGGGCTCTGGGCCATCGTGCCGCCGGAGCTTCCGGGCGGTGCGCTCGCGCTCTTTCGCTTGGCATTTTCCTCGCGGTTATCCATCGGCGTTTACCGTCACGGGACCGGCTTCGACGGCCCGCGCGAGGCCCGCGCCCGCGACCTCGGCAAGCGCTTCGACGTGCCGCTCGTGGCCCACAACCGCGTGCGCTACGCCACCGCGCGCGAGAAGCCGCTGCACGACGTCATGCAGTGCATCCGCGAGGGGCTTCGTCTCGACGAGGCCGGGCGCCTCCTCGACCCCAACGCCCGCGCGTGCCTCGAGAGCCCCGAGCGCATGGCCGCACGCTTCGCCGACGAGCCCGCCTGGGTCGCGCGAACCCTGGAAATCGCCGCGGCATGCCGCTTCTCGATGGGCGAGCTTCGTTACGATTTTCCAAGCCATGTGGACGAGCCTGCGCACCCGGGCGAGACCCCCAACGAGGCCCTGCGCCGCCTCACCTACGAGGGCGCGCGCGACCGCTGGGGCACCGTGCCTGCCTCCGTCGAGACGCAGATCGAGAAAGAGCTCGCGGTCATCGCGGCCATCGACGTGGCGCCGTACTTCTTGAGCGTGCAGACCCTCGTGCGCATGGCGCGGCGTCGCGACATCCTCTGCCAAGGGCGCGGAAGTGCTGCAAATAGCGCGGTTTGCTACTGCTTGGGCGTCACCGCCGTGGACCCCTCGCGCTCGAACTTGCTCTTCGAGCGCTTTCTCTCGGTGGAGCGCGCGGAGCCGCCGGACATCGACGTGGACTTCGAGCACGAGCGTCGCGAGGAGCTCATTCAGGACATCTACGCGCTCTACGGTCGTGACCGCGCAGCCATGGTCTCCGAGGTCGTCACCTACCGTGGGCGCTCGGCACTGCGTGAGGTGGCCAAGGTCTTTGGGCTCTCGGCGGAGGAGCAGGGGCGTTTGGCCCGCATGCGCGATCTCTGGGGCGGCGGCGAAATCACTGGCGATGACCTGCGCGCGCGCGGTTTCGACCCGGAGAGTGAGCGGCTCCAGCGCATCCTCGAGCTCGCGATCGCCCTCGAGGACGCCCCGAGGCACCTGTCGATTCACGTCGGC
>CAIOHM010000560.1 GCA_903858055.1 uncultured delta proteobacterium | reverse complement strand
GCTCGCCTCGGCGACACCGTCGCGGCCCAGATCGCCTCCACCAACCGCGTGGTGCGCGTGCGCCTCACGCGCCCCGACCAAGCCGTCGTCGTGGAGACCCCATGAATCCCTCGCGTACGCTCCTCGTCCTCCCCTTCGCGCTCGCGGCCCTCGCGGGCTGCAGCCCCGCGCACGTCCAGCCTTTTCAGGCACGGCAGCGTCGCTACGACGCAGGCAAGTACGCCGCATCCGAGGCCACGCACCACGCGGGCTCGCTGTGGAACTCGTCGTCGACCGGCCTCCTCCGCGACACGCGCGCGTCTCAGATCGGCGACCTCGTCACGATCGTGATCGACGAAGAGGCCGCCGCGCAAGGCGACGCTTCGACCAAGCTCACGAAGTCGAGCAACGCCGAGAGCGGCCTCTCGAACGTCCTCGGACTCCTCCCGGCGCTCAAGCGCTCGAACCCCGAGCTCGACGCGAACAACCTCCTCTCGTTCCTCGCCAAGAGCGAGTTCAACGGCAACGGCGTCACGGCGCGCAAAGGCGAGCTCAGCGGACACATCGCCGTGCGAATCACCAGGGAAATGCCGAACGGCGACCTCTTCCTCGAGGGCACGAAGGTGCTCCTTCTGAACCACGAAGAGTACCACCTCTACGTCTCGGGCCTCGTGCGCCCGCTCGACATCTCGCGCTCGAACACGTTGCATTCTTCACGCATCGCCGACGCGCAGATCGAGTTCACCGGCCGCGGCGACGTCGATCAGACGACGAGCCAAGGCTGGCTCGCCAAGGCCTTCGCCGCCATCAACCCGTTCTGAGGCCACCGCCATGCGCATCACGCACCTCCTCCGCGCCTTCGCTCTCGTGCTCATGCTCGGCCTCTCGCTGTCGCCCAGCACCGCGAAGGCCGACCGCCTCCGCGAGCTCTGCGACGTCGTCGGCGTCCGAGAAAACCAGCTCATCGGCTACGGGATCGTCACCGGCCTCCAAGGCACCGGCGACAACATCACGGCGCCCTTCGCGAACCAGTCGCTCATCGCGCTCCTGCGCCGCATGGGCGTGCAGTTCGACAACGAGCAGGTGCAGCTGCGCAACGTCGCGGCCGTGCTCGTGACCGCGACGATCCCCGCCTTCGCCCGGCAAGGCGCGCGCATCGACGTGACGGTCTCCTCGATGGGCAACGCGAAGTCGCTCCAGGGCGGCGTGCTCCTTCAGACTCCGCTCGCGGGCGCCGATCGCCAAGTGTACGCCGTCGCCCAGGGCGCGCTCATCGTGGGCGGCTACGAAGCGGGCGGACGCAGCGGATCCTCGGTCAAAGTGAACGTGACGACCACGGGCCGCGTCCCCTCGGGCGCGCTCGTCGAGCGCGAGATCGCCACGAGCTTCGTGAGCGAGGGCCACCTCACGCTCGCGCTCCGCGACGCGGATTTCACGACGGCGTCGCGCATCGCTTCGGCGCTCGACAAGGCCTTCGGCGAAGGCACGGCCAGCCCCCTCGACGGCGGCGCGGTCCGCGTCACGGTTCCCGAGGCGATGAAAGAGCGCCCCGTGGACATGCTCGCCAAGCTCGTCGACATCGACGTGAGCCCCGCCACCGCCGCGCGCGTCGTCATCAACGAGCGCACGGGCACCATCGTCGCAGGCGGTGACGTGCGCCTCTCGCCGGTCGCGATCTCCCACGGAAGCCTGTCGATCGTCGTCAAGGAGACCCCCGTCGTCTCGCAGCCGGGCGCCTTCGCGACGGGCGGCGACACCAAGGTCGTCGACCGCACGGACATCACCGCGCAAGAGGGCTCGAACCCCGACGCACCTCCGCCCATGGCCTACCTCTCCGGCGCCGCCACCCTCGCCGACGTGGCGAAGGCCCTCACGAGCCTCGGCGTGACACCCCGCGACCTCGCCAGCATCCTCCAGGCCCTCCGCGGCGCTGGCGCGCTCCGTGCAGAGATCGTCGTGCAATGAACCCGCTCACCCCTGCCCTCGCCGGAAACGCCACGGAAGCCGCCCTCGCGGCCCGCGGGAGCCAAGAGACCGACACCGCTCGCCAAAAGGCTGACGCCAAGCTCGACAAGGTCGGCGAGGAGTTCGAGGCCATCTTCTTCCGCAAGGTGCTCGGCGAGATGCAGAAGACAACGAAGCTCTCGGGCCAAAAGCGCATGCCGGGCGCCGACATGTACGAAGGCATCTGGCTCAACGAGGTCTCCGCCTCCCTCGCCAAGAGCGGCGGGCTCGGCATCGGGCGCGCCATGAAGGAGACCCTGAAGATGCAGGGCAAGAGCGCCGAGGAGGCTCTTTCCGAGATGAAGGGCGCGCTCCAGAAGAACGAGCGCGAAGAGTTGGAGTCTCAGAACCGAAGTTCTAAAGTTTCCGGAGCCGGTGCCGTTCCGTCCCTTCGTGATGGAGTGTCTCGCGTTAAGTAGTATTGGCACGGAGCTTGCTTTGAAGCTCCGAGAGGACATGTCGCCATGAAGATCCAGAATTCGCCGTCTCCCAGCGTCTATTCCCGGCCTGGCGTCAACTCGACGACGAAGGGCGGCGCCGCCAAGGGCGTCAGCTCCGGGACCTCGGGCGCCAAGCGCACCGGCGGCACGACCGACGCCGCCACCGTCAGCCTCTCGCAAGAGGCCCGCGCGCTCGCCTCGACGGGCAACGTGAACGAGGCGAAGGTCTCGGCCATCAAGGCTCAGGTCGACGCCGGTGAGTACGAGGTCGACGCGTACCGCGTCGCCGAGAAGATGATCGACGCGCGCTAGGCTGGGCTCTCCGTCTTCGCGTCACCTTTCTCTCTCGTCCTCGCCTCGAGCGCTCGGGTCTTCGGCCCGGGCGCTTCGTGTTTTCTGTATTCTGCATCTACCTCGTGATGGCTCTCCTCGGCGAGCCGGGGCCCGCGCCGAAGCTGCCAGGCCTGCGCGTCGGCGTCCTCGCCTTCCCCTCCGTGAACGTCCTTCACGGCGAAACTTGAGGAAAAAGTGCCGAGACCGCGTACTCGGCACGCAAGGTGCAAAACCTCCCGCATGGCCCTCCAGGACTCGCCCGTCACCGCCGTGCTCGATGAGATCGAACGCATCCTCGAAGAGGAGCGCGACGGCCTGCGCCGCCTCGACCGCGAAGTGATCGACCGCTGCGCTGCGCGCAAGACGAGCCTCGAGAGCACGCTCCGCACGGTCTTGACCCACGCGAAGCCCGGCGAATTGCAGCGCGCGCGCATGGAACGCCTGAAGGCCGCCGCGCTCGTGAACCAGATGCTCATCGCGCAGGCCCGCAGCTGCCTGAAGAGCATCCTCCAGGTCGCGAGCGGCCACGGCCCCTCGGCCCCGCCGCCCGCCGTCACGAGCTCCCCCGCGCGCGCGGAAGGCTCGCAACGCCGCCTCCTGGTGCAGGGCTGACCATGCCCGTCGCCCTCTCGAACCTGCTCTACGTCGCGCGCGACGCGATGAACGTCAACGCGAAGGCGCTCGACGTCACCGGTCAGAACATCGCGAACGTCAACACGCCGGGCTACGCGCGCCGCCGTGCGGAAATTCAGGCGCGCGGCTCGACGCAAGACTCCTACGGCGGCGTGACGATCGGCGGCATTCACCGTGCCGCCGACCAGCTGACGCAGCGTCGGCTGCTTGACGTGCGCGGCCAAGAGACGGCTGCGCAAGAGCGCGGCGACAGCCTCGCGCCGATCGAAGCGGCGTTCAACGACGCGAACGGCACCGGCCTCGCGATGGGCATGACCCAGTTTTTCGATGCCTTCAACGCGCTCGCGGCGAAGCCCACGGACACGACGGCCCGCGCCGGCGTGCTCACGGCGGCCCAGAGCCTCGTCGACGGCTTTCAGATGGCGACCGAGACGCTGAACACGACGCGCGCGGATTTGCTCGCGAAGGCCCAGGGCTACACGAAGCAAATCAACGAGAACGCGAAGGCGATCGCCGAGCTCAATGGGTCGATCCAGTCGGCGCTCTCCGCAGGGCAAGACGCCTCGGACCTCCTCGACCGCCGCGACCAGCTGCTCGAGGGGATGTCCGAGCTCATTGACGTGCAGGTTGCAACGAACCCGAACGGCACCCTCATGGTGCGCGCCTCCGGGCAGTCGCTCGTCGAGGGGCAGAGCGCCTCAACCCTGTCGGTCGATCTCGACGCCGCGGGGAGCCTTCTCTTCAAGAACTCCGTCGCCGGCTCGACGCCGTCGGCCTTCAACGCCTCGGCCATGGGCGGGCACCTTGGAGGGCTGCGCGAGGCGCGCGACGTGGACATGGCGGCGACCCGCCAGGCGCTCGACACCCTCGCCGGTGATCTCGCGAACGCCGTCAACACCCTGCACGCGAGCGGCTTCGGCTCCGACGGTGTCACCGGGCGCAACCTCTTCTCCTTCGACGCGAGCGTCGGCGCCAAGAGCCTCGCGGTCGACCCGCTCCTCGCGGGGCACCCGGAGCGCGTGGCCACCTCGTCGACGACGACCACCGGCGGCAACACGATCGCGCGCCAGCTCGCCAACCTCCAGTCCACCAAAAGCGCCGCGGGCGGCACCAAGACGCTCATCGACTCCTACGCGGACCTCGTCGGTGATCTCGGTCTCCGCCGTCAAAAAGCACTCGGCGACGCGGACGTGAAGGGCGCGCTCGCGGACCAGGTGCAGGCGCTCCAGGAGGAGACCACCGGCGTCTCCCTCGACGAAGAGATGGTGAACCTCACCCGCTTCCAGCGCGCCTACGAGGCCTCTTCGAAGCTCCTCAAGACCTTCGACGAGCTCTTGCAGACCGTGATCAACACGAAGTGATCGGCGGCGGTGCGGTGACGGGCGACGGGTCCCGCTCCGCGGCATGGTGATTGCAGCTCTTCGAGCACCATGCGCATCAGCGACTCCTCCCGGATGGACCGCCTCGTCTCCACGACGATGGAGCTCGACAAGAAGATCGCCACGGTCTCGCAGCGCGCCTCTTCGGGCATCGCGCTCGACGTGCCCTCGACGGACCCGGTCAACGCGGCCGCCTACCTGCGCTCGCGCGGGAACGTGCAGCGCCTCGAGGGCTACGGCGACGCGATCCGGGACGCGCGCGGCGAGCTGGAGCTCGCGGAAACCTCGTTCTCGCAGGCGCAGGACATCATCGCACGCACGCGCGAGATCGCGCTCTCCGCGGCGAACAGCACCTACTCCGCGCAGGATCGCTCGCAGTTCGCGGCCGAAATCGGGCAGCTCCGCGAGCAGCTCATCGCGGCGGCGAACCAGCGCGGACCGAACGGCTACCTCTTCGGCGGCA
This sequence comes from uncultured delta proteobacterium, assembly GCA_903858055.1. Lineage (GTDB taxonomy): Bacteria > Myxococcota_A > Polyangia > Polyangiales > Polyangiaceae > CAIQDA01. The sequence goes on along the minus strand of CAIOHM010000560.1, from coordinate 14,557 downwards.
GCGAAACCGAGACGCCCCCCTTCACCACGGCGGGCGTCTTTCAAGGCAACAGCGAGGCCCGAAGCCTCGAAGTGAACCCGTCGATGACCGTGACCATCAACGGGAGCGGCGCGAAGGCGTTCACGTCCGCCGGCGGCGAAGACGTGTTCGCGCTCCTCGACTCGCTCCGCGTCGCGGTCTCGACGAACAGCTCCCAAGACATCACGGACCTCGGCAAGCGCCTCGCCGACGCGCACGCGCAGGTCGGCATCGCCCGCGGCGACGTGGGCTACGAGATGCAGCGCGTGGACATGGCCGACGCGGCGCAAGCGAACCTCAAGGTCCTCTGGGAGAAGCGCCAAGGCGAGGCCTCGGAGATCGATCCGGCAAAGGTTTACTCGCAGCTCTCGGCGCTCCAGAACACGCTCCAGCAATCGGTCGCGGCGGCGCGCACCCAACTGCAGACGCTCTCGCTGAACCGCTTCGGCTGATCGGCGCGCCCGCACGCGCGGCCCCTCGAATCGTCCGCGCGCGCACAAAAGAGCGCCGAACATTGGACCTCGGCCTCCGCAGGTGCGAAGGTCGGGTGAAGCGCCATGTTGATGGTTACGCGCCGAATCGGCGAACGCATCGTGATCGGCGAGGGTGTCGAGATCGTCATCACGGAAATCCACCGCCAGTCCGTGCGGGTTGCCGTCAAGGCGCCGCCCGGGCACGTGATCTTCCGTGGCGAGGTCTGGGACAAGATCGCGCAGGCGAACCGTGAGGCCGCCGAGGCCGCCGCACAGCTCGACGCCGCGAAGATGGCCGTCATCGACGCGATCGACGCTCCCGCGGCCGCCCGCACGGAAGACGGCGGGGCTCCGGCCGATGCGAAGCCCCAGGCCGCTCGCCCGCTCCGAGGCGGTCTGAAGCCCCTCGTCGCCCGCACGCCGAAGAAGACGAACGATCCATGAGCGAAACCGCTGCTTTCGACGCGCGCTCCGCGTTCTTCAAGGAAAACCTCGCCTCCTCGTCGTTCGGGCCCGAGACCCGCGAAGCGCTCGAAGCCGCCGAGGCAGCCGGCCTGGTCCTCACGCTGCCCGACGGAGATCTCGCCCTCGCGCACGACGGCCGCGTGTTCGGTGCGGCGACCGACCTGCGCTCCGAGAGCGATGCGCTCGCCCTCATCGGGCGTCACTACGACGGCGTCGTCGTCGTGTTCGGGTTGGGCTTCGGGCACCTGGTGCGCGCGCTCCGCGAGCGTACGAACGCACCCATCGTGGTCTTCGAGCCCCACGTCGGCATGCTCCGCGCAGTGCTCGAGCACGGCCCGTGGGACCTCCCGAGCGTGCACGTCGTCACCTCGCCCGCGGAGCTCGAGCGCCTCTGGTCGCAAGTCACGGGCGCACGCCCTCACGCGCGCCTCCTCGCGACCCCTGGCTACCCGCAGGCCTTCGAGGCGTCGTACGAGGAAGTCACCGCCTCGATTCGCCGCGTGGTCTCCGACGTCGAGCTCGTCGAGAACACGCGGTCGGTCCGCTACCGCGAGTGGATCCGCCACATCATGGAGAACGTCGAGCGCATCAGCGAGGACCCGCTCGTCATGGGCATGGGCGACGCGCTCAAGGGAGTCCCCGCGTTTATCGTCGGCGCGGGCCCCTCGCTCGACAAGAACATCGAGCTCCTCCGCGAAGCCTCGCAGAAGGGCGTCGTCATCTGCGTCGAGGTCTCGGGTCGCTCGATCGCGAAGCGCTCGCTTCCGGCTCCCCATTTCCTCGTTTCCCTCGAAGGCAACAACCTCTCGAGCGAGATTGAGGTGTCGACCGCAAGCGGGAACACGATCCGAGCCATTTCGCTGTCAGCAAATCCTGCGAGCCTATCCGCGGGGAAGGGCCCACTGCTGCCGTTCTTCGAGTTCCTACCGGGTTTCCGCGGACTCACCGAGCTCACCGCGATGCAGGGCATCACGGTCGGCGGGAGCGTTTCGACCGCCGCGTTTTCCATCGCATTGCAACTGGGCTGCAGCCCCATCGTGCTCCTCGGTCAGGACCTCGCCTTCACGGGGGGGCGCAGCCACGCGAGCGGCACGTTCATGGACCACGTGCGAGTCGAATCGTCGAAGGAAACAGGTCTCTTGAACTTCAAGAGCAAGAACGCCGACGGAACACTCGACGACATCGTTTACGCGGGCGTGCGCGCCGATGTCCTTTTCGAGACGGTCGCTTGGGGCGGCGAGGGCAAGGTCGCCACGAGCTCCACCTGGAACTCCTACCGCCTCTGGTTCGAGATCGGCGCGGACACGGTCCAGCGCGCCGGCGTCCCGATCCGCCTCGTCAACTGCACCGAGGGCGGCGCGCGCATCCACGGCTTCGAGGAGATGACCCTGCGTCAACTTCTCGACACCCTCCCCGACAACCGCGTGACGACCGAACGCCTCGTCGAGCTCGCGCGCGAGAAGGGCATCGTCTCTCGCGCCGCGATCCGCAAGTGGGCGAGCGAGAACGCGAGCCGCTGCCACCGCATCAAGCGCAGCGCGTTTCTCCTGGAAAAGTCCGCGGAACAAGCCGGCGACGCGATGGCCCGCAACGAGCCGTTCGCCATCAAGCGCTCCTTCGAGCGCCTCGATCGCGCCGAGCGCGAGATGCGCACGGCCGCCCGCCGTCAGCCCATGCTCGACGCGTGGGCCTACGGCCTCCTGAGCGACCTCACCATCGCGCCGCAGGAGACCGTGCAGGCGCGCGAAGAGGACGCACGCCACGACGCGGAGTGGGGAATTCGCACGGAAGGCGAGCTGGCCAAGGTCTTGCGTAGGTCGGCAGCGGAGCTCGAAGAGCTCTTCCGCGGACTCGAGTCCCGGCTGGCGACGTAGCTCAGGTTGGCACGCACGGTGCAGGAGAGACCCTGAAGCGAACCCGCCACTCGGGGACGCACCATCGAGAGGTCTCCTATGCCCCTCCAGATTCAGACCAACGTCGCCTCCCTCTCCGCCCAGCGTAACCTCGCCACCTCGCAGGCGAACCTCGCCACGGTCTTCAACCGTCTGTCGAGCGGTTACCGCATCAACTCGTCGAAGGACGACGCCGCCGGCCTCGCGATCAGCGAGAGCATGAAGCTGCAGATCCGCTCGTACGTGGTCGCGGAGCGCAACGCGAACGACGCCATCTCGATGTCGCAGACCGCGGAAGGTGCGCTCGGGCAGATCAGCGACATCCTCGGCCGCATGCGCGAGCTGTCGGTGCAGGGCGCCAACGGTTCGCTCCAGTCGACGGACCGCTCCTACCTGCAGACCGAGTTCCGCTCGTTGCAGCTGGAAATCCAGCGCATCATGACGTCGACGAAGTTCAACGGCGTCTCGCTGATCAACGCGTCGGCGTCGGTCGTCAACTTCCAGGTCGGCATCAGCAACATCACGTCGGACCGCATCGCGGTGACGTTCGGCGCCGTCAACCTCGGCGCGATCATCACGGCGGACTCGCGCCTCGAGGGCGCGGCGCAGAACTCGATGGAGGTCATGACCATCATCGACACGGCGCTCGCGCGTGTGTCGACGGCCCGCGCCCGCTTCGGTGCGGTGATGAACCGCCTCGAGATCACGACCGCCAACATCCAGACGGTGCGCCTCAACATCGCCGCTGCCAACTCGCGCATCCGCGACGTCGACGTGGCCGAAGAGTCCGCGAAGCTCGCCCGCGAGCAGGTTCTCGCCCAGGCCGGCACGTCGGTCCTCGCGCAGGCCAACCAGGTGCCGCAGCAAGCGCTGTCGCTCTTGAAGGGCGGCTGATTCCGCCGAGTCCCGCGAGGGAAAGTCGCCTCGCGCGCTTTAGTTCCTGCGGCGTGAGCCGTTCACGGAGGTTGGGTCATGGCAGGCATTGGAATGATCGGCGCCAGCGGCATCGACACGACCGCCCTCATCGAGAACTTGAAGGCGGCCTCGTCGGCGCCCATCTCGTTGCTCCAGCAGCAGGCCCGTGACGCGCGCGCGGCTTCGGCGCAGCTCTCGAGCCTCGGGACCACCCTCTCGAGTTTACGCACGGCCGCGGCGGCCCTCGACACGGCCAACGAGGTCGCGTCGTTCACCGTGACCCAGTCGAACACGAACGCGTTCACGACGACGAGCGACGGCTCGGCGCAGCCTGGAACGTACGCCATCTCGGTGACGCAGCTCGCGAAGGAGCAGCGCACCTACTCGAAGGCCTTCAACGTCACGAACGCGGCGACGGCCCTCGGAGTCACGGGCACGTTCAAGCTCTCGGTTGGCGCCGGTACGGCCAAGGAGATCACGGTCAGCGCGACCGACACGCTGGAGACCGTCGCCTCGCGCATCAACGGCCTCGGCCTTCGCCTCCAGGCGGGCATTTTTCAAGAGGCGGACGGCAAGTTCCGCATGCAGGTCCGCGGCCTCGATACGGGGACCGCGAACGCCGTCAATTTCGGTGTTTCGGGGACGGCCGACGACGGCACGACCGCGCTGAGCGACCCGCTGGGCCTCGCGGGGACCGGCGCCTCGCCCGACGACGGAAAGACCGTGCAGAGTGCACAGAACGCGATCATGAAGATCGACGGCTTCAACGTCGAGCGCGCCACGAACCAGATCACCGGGGCGGTGAGCGGCCTCACGTTCGCCCTCAAGGACGTCACGAACGCGACCGGGACCGACGCGCCGGTGACGCTGAACGTGGCGACCGACACGGGCGCGCTCATCGGAAAGATCCAGTCGTTCGTGGGTAGCTTCAACACCGTCGTCGGATCGGTCAACAAGCTCGCGGGCATCGGCAGCACGCCGGCGGCGATCAAGAGCCTCTCGGGCGACTCGACCCTCCGCAGCATTCTCCAAGACATCCGCAGCGCTGCGCAGAACAGCGGGCCCGGGCAGACCGGCGGCCTCTACTCGGCCTTCCGCGACGTCGGCGTGACAATCCAGAAGGACGGCACGTTGGCCGTCGACAACGACAAGCTGACGAAGGCGATCGTCGCGGACCCCACGAGCGTTCAGAAGCTCCTCGCGCGCCCGATCGCTGCGACCGACGGCGGCGTCATGGCCGAGATGCGTGAGACCGTGGAGAACATCACGAATTTCACCTCCGGCAAGCTCCAAGCTCGCAAGAAGTTCTTCGACGACAAGGCGAAGAAGGCCGACGAATCGGCCGCGAAGAAGACGGACCAGCTCGAGTCGTACGGCGAGCGCCTGCGCAAGGCGTTCACCGCCATGGACGACGCCTACGCGAAGAACCAGAACCTCGGCGCCGCGCTGAGCCGCATGGGATAGCGCTTTAGTTTTTCCCGAGAGTTCCGTTCTGCTTCATGCGCGGTGATCCGCGCCGCTCCGCCAGGTGCCCATCATGACCGACAACGCTGCAGCCCGATACCAACAGGTCCAGCTCCGGACGAGCAATCCGGGAGAGATCCTGGTCGCGCTCTTCGATGGGCTCTTCAAGTTTCTCCTGCTCTCGAAGCACCACATGGCGGCCGGCCGTCGAGGCCCCGCGGGCGAGGCGATCTCGCGTGCGTTCGCGATCGTGTCGGAGCTCTACTGCTCGCTCGACCACTCGAAGGCCCCCGAGCTGTGCGCGAACCTGTCGTCGCTGTACGACTTCGCGATGGACCGCCTCACGCAGGCGAACCTCAAGCGCGATCCGCTGCTCATCGACGAGGTCATTCGCGTGCTCACTCCCGTTCGCGAGGCGTTCTCGACGGTGGTGAAGCAGCAGAACGTCTCGGTGCAGGCCGCCTCCAACGCGGGCCGCTGAAACGCGGAACGCGCCCGGAATTTCGACTCCGGGCTCCGGTGTGTCAGACTCCGATCCCATGGAGACCCCTTCTTCCCCGCGCTCGGAAGGCCTCGCGAGCGACGGCGTTCGCCTCGAGTTCACCCGCATCGCGCGCAGCGAAGCCTACGAGGTTACACTCCCCGACGGCGTCCGCGTACGCGTCGAGAAGTCGCGCGCGCGTGCCGTGCCGGGCCTCGGGTCCCTCGGTCCAACGACCGATGCGATGTACGATCTCGCGCTCGACCAGCTCGGAAAGGTCGCGCTCGAGGGCTTGGTGATTGACCTCGGGTCCGGGTGCGGCGTTGGCACGCGCAAGCTCGCAGGGAAAGCCAAAGCCGTCGTCGCGGTGGAAGCCGACGAAGCCGCCGCGCGCATCACCAACGCGCTCGTTCCCGAGGCCACGACGATCGCGAGCACGCTGGAGCACGCCACGGTCGAGACGCTCGGCGACGCCGCGCTCCTCGTCGACGTGCTCGCGTTTGCAGACGATCCCCGTACGATGCTCCGTGGGGCCCGGCGCCTGCTCCGCGCGGGCGGGCGCCTCGTGGTCGTCGAGATCGCCGCCTTCGCCTCGCAGGCGCTCCTCGCTCCCGCGCGCCGCGCGATGACACCGGCGCGTCTGCACGCGCTCCTCGAGTGTGCGGGCTTTCGGGTCGATCGCTGCGGCGCCGTAGGCGGGGTGGTGATCGGGGACGCGACGGCGGTCGACTCCGAGGAGGCCGAGCGCCTGGAAGGTGCGGCACAGCTCGCGCGAAGCGGCGACACCGACGGGGGCCTGGCGCTCCTCGAGACGCTGAGCGCGTCGCGAACGATCTCGCTCCAGGTGCAAGCGACCCTCGACGCGGTCGATCTGCTCGTCGCGCAAGGCCGCGCGGACGACGCCTGCACGAAGCTCCTCGCGGTGCTGCGTCAGCACGCCGACGAACCGCGCTGCCTCGCGACCCTCTCGCAGTTCATGGTCGCCGCGGGAGAGACGAACGAAGCCAAGCTCCTCGCGGAGCGCGCCCATCGCCAGTCGCCGCTCGATCCAGGAGTCCTCGCCGCGTTGGCGATCGCCCAGCAAGCGACGCGTGACCCCGATGCCACGCGCAGCTGGAAGCGCGCCCACAACCTGTCACCGGACGTCGTCGAGATCGTCCTCCCGGCGGCGGCGCACGCCCTCGAGATTGGCCAGCCGGCCCTCGCCGAGCGCATGCTCAACCGGTGCATGACCTACGAAGGCAACGTCCGCCCGGAGACGCTCGTCATGCGCGCACGTGTGCTCATGGCGCTCGGTCGACGCGAAGACGCGAAGCTCGACGCGCGCCTCGCGTTGGCAGCCAACCCGATCCATGTCGAGGCCAAGGCGCTCGTGACGGCCCTCGAGAGCCTCAAGGCGTCTTGACGCGAGGAACGTCAGGCCGCGCGCTCGACGATCAGGATCATCCCGTAGCCGTCGTCGTCCCAGTCCACGTCGTCGAAGCAGCTGTAGATGATGCCGAGGCCGCGGCCGTGGAGCGACACCTCGGACTGCTCTTGGCGCCGTGAGCGGTAGGGCGACGGGCACGCGGCGCCGGTCCACCGAACCTTGAAGGTGATCGTGGTGTCGGTCGCTTCGATGCGCACGCCAATCTTGTGGCTCTCGCGGCGGGCTGCCGAGCGCTCGGAGATGAGCTCGAGGTAACGCATGTAGTCTGCATCACGCTCGGCCGAGTCGATTTCGAGCGCGCCGTGCACGAGGGCGTTCGTGAGCGCCTCGGTGAGCCCGAAGCGGATGCGCTCGCGCTCGACCCAGGGAGGGAGCGCCTCCACGAGCTTGTCGGTGAAGACGCCGATCTCGGCGGCGTCCGCGGGAAGCTTGCGCTCGACCACCTTCATCCGTCGCGGCGCTCCATGTAGAGCAGCGTCGCGTCGTCGGGCTGCTTCGTGTCCGTGTCGACGAAGACCTGGCGCACCCGCTCGGTGAGACGGGCATCGAGTTGCTCGATGGATTCGCCCGCGACGGCCTCCAGGACGCGGAGGCGCTCGAGCGACTTCTCGATCTCGTCCGCCAAGCCAAAGGGCTCCGTGAGGCCGTCGCTGACCACCATGATGCGGTCGCCCGAGGAGATGGGGAAGCGCTCGACGACGTAGCTCTGGCCAGGCAGGAGACCCGGCGGCACGCCGCACGCGTCGACCTTCGCCACGATCGCGTCGTTGCGCACGATGGCGATGGGGGGCAGACCCGCGTTGACGATCGCGACCTCGGCGCGCCCGAGCACGACCAAGGCCGCGCATGCGTAGAGGCCCGACTGCTCGTCGCAGAGGTGCGCGTTGAGCTGGGTCATCGCGTCGTCGATGGCGTGATCGCGAAGGAGGAGGCGCAGCGAGCTCTTCACGCTCGAGGCGACCATGCCCGCCGAGACGCCGTGGCCGCTCACGTCGATGATCGCCGCGACCGGGTAACCGTAGGGGCCGTCGATGACGTCGAAGAGATCGCCGCCGACCTCTCCGCTCGGGATGAGCACGCCCGAGATCCGCCAGCCGGGGCGCTCCTGCGGCATGCGCGGCAGCTGCGAGCGTTGGGTCTTGCGTGCGTCTTCGAGCTCGCTCTGAAGCGCATCACGCTGCGCTTCGGCGCTCTGCGCGGCTTGAGCCTTCGCGCGGTCGGAGCGCGCGCGGATGAGCGACCGCACACGCGCCACGAGGATGCGCGTGTCGACGGGCTTCGTGATGTAGTCGTCGGCGCCCGCGTTGAACGCGTCTTCGATGTGCTTCGGGAGATCCGACGCGGTCAGCATGATGACCGGGACGTCTTTGACCGCCTGCTTCTTCCGCATGATGCGGAGCATGGTGGGGCCGTCCATCGTGGGCATCATGAAGTCGAGGAGCACGAGCGTCGGGATGCGCTTCGCGAGCTCGGTGAGGGCCTGGCTTCCGTCGTTCGCGAGCAACACCTCGAAGCCGGCCTGCTCGAGGACGGCCTTCAGCATTTTCCGGTTCGCGACGGCGTCGTCGACGACGAGGATCGTCTCCTTGACGGCCGCCTCCGGTGGCGTGGGGGTGCGCTCGTTCGTCACAGGGCTCCTCAGGCTCCGACCGCGGCGTCGACGCTTGCGACGATCGTGAAGACGCGATCGAGGCGGGTCATCGAGAGCACGCGACGGATGCCGTCACCGACCCCCGCGAGCACGAGCGTTCCGCCGCTGGTCTGAAGCGAGGTGTGGACCTTGACGATCGCGCCGAGGGCGGTCGAATCGACGACCTCGGTGCGCGCGAGGTCGAGCACGAGCTTCTTCGAGCCGGAGGCGGTGATGGCCTCGACGAGCGATTTCGTATTCGACGCATCGACACGAGCCGGAAGGGTAACCACGGTGAAAGAGTCGCGCTGAGCAGTCGAAAAATCGGACATGGGGCCTCGTGTTCCCGATGATACGGTAGGCTTCCGCGGGCTGGAACCCTTCCCGCACAAGGAAAAGAAACTCGTGCGCGCCCTGGTTTTCGAGCCTCAAATCGCCCGTTTCGCGGCGGCCAAGGTCTTCGGCCCGCGGCGCCTGCAGACGTACATGGGCCGCGGCACGTCGTTCGAGCTGCGCGACGTGCCGGCGCCCGCGCGCCCGTCCGCCGAGTGGGCCGTGCTGCGACCGCTCCGCGTCGGGTTCTGCGGCAGCGACCTCGCGGCGATCACGTACAAGATGAGCCCGCGCCTCGAGGCGCTCGGCCTCGGCCTTGGAGGTCAGGCGGTGCTCGGGCACGAGATCCTCGCGGAGGTCGTCTCCGTGGGCACGGAGGCCTCGCGCGACATCCACGAAGGCGACCGCGTGATCGTCGATCCCGTGCTCGCGTGCAGAACGCGCGCGGTGCCCTTTTGCCGCTCGTGCGAGGGCGGCGACCACGGCGTCTGTGCGCACTTCGGAGACGATCGCTCGTATGGCCTCATGCTTGGGGCCTCGCCGAAGTTCCCGGGGGGCTTCGCCGATCGCATGGTGGCGCATGGCTCCCAGCTCTTTCGCGTGCCGGAGGCCGTCTCGGGCGATGTAGCGGTGCTCGCCGAACCGCTCGCGGTCGCGGTGCACGCGGTGCTGACCCACCCACCCAAGGCGAGCGAGCCGGCGCTCGTGATCGGGGGCGGGATGATCGCGTTCGCGACGCTCTGGGCGCTGCGGGAGCTCTTCCCGGACGTGCCCGTGGTGCTGAGCACGACCGAGGGCTCGCAGCGTGAGCTCGCGAAGGCGTTCGGCGCGGCCGAGGTGTTCGCCCCCCCGGGCCCCGACCCCGTCACCCGCTCCGCCCACTTCTTGCGAACCAAGCGCCTCGCTCCCACCGTGGGCGGCGCCTTCTTGGCGAGTGGCTTCTCCGCGGTCTACGACTGCGTCGGTTCGGCGGCCTCGATGAGCACGGCCCTCGCGGTCACGGCTGCGCGCGGGTCGATCGTGCTCGTGGGCGCCGCGGGGCTCCTCCCCAACGTGGACTGGACCCTCCTCTGGGCCAAAGAGCTGCGCGTCGAAGGCACCGTATTCTACGGGACGGAAGACTGGCGCGGCGCGCGCGCGCGAACGTTCGCGATCGTCCGCGAACTCTTGGCCTCCACGCAGGCGCCGCTCGCGTCACTCGTCACGCACCGCTTCCCCCTCGAAGACTACGAGAAGCTCGTGCGCGCGAACGTCGAGCGCGGGCGCTCGGGCGCGCTAAAGACCGTCTTTGACCTCTCGCACGGGGGCTGATCATGCCGAACGTTCACGACCACGCCACGACGCTCCACGACTTCGACGAAGCTTGGGCCGAGCCGCGACCGGGCCACCACGTACGCGCGATTCGCCGCGCAGCCGAGCGCCTCCGCGAGCGCTTCGCCGCCGGCCCACGTACGGTCTCCGTGCGAACGCTCGAGCTCGCGACGCTCCCCTACCCCTCTCGCTTTGCGTTCCAAGGCGCCGCCCTCTCGCCGGCTCCGTTCGTGGTGATGACGCACCGGGCCCTCCTCGTGCAGTTCCTCCGAAACGGCGAGCTCAAGACGCTCCTCTTCAACCCGACCGACGTCGTCGCGGCCCGCGAAACACCCTATTTTGCGCGCCTCCGCTCCGTGATGCCGGAGCTCGCCGAGCGCCTCGTCGCGCGGGTGTTCGAGCCCATCGAGCGGCAGCTGGCCCAGCACGGACTACGGCCCGAAGACATCGACTATGTGGCGTATGACCACTTCCATACGCAAGACCTACGCCCGGTTCTGGGCACGAGCGACGGCCGCTTCCGCGCGCGCTTCCCGAACGCCAAGCTCTTTGCGCCCGCCACCGAGTGGGAGACCTGGGAAGATCCGCACCCGATGCAGCGCGCGTGGTTCATCCGCGAAGGACGCAGCCACGTGCCCGCCGATCGCGTACTGCTCTCGCGTACGGACCTGCAGCTCGGCGAGGGCGTGCTGCTGCTGCGTACACCCGGGCACTCGCTTGGCAACCAGACGCTCTTCGTCGCCACCGAGAGCGGCGTGTGGGGCTCGAGCGAGAACGGCACCTGCGTCGACAACTACTCGCCCCATGAGAGCGCCCTGCCCGGTCTTTCGCTGGCCGCGCGCACGCTCGACGTTGACGTGCTCCTCAACTCGAACACGCCAGAGCTCGCGGGCAAACAGTACGCCTCGATGCTGCTCGAGAAGACCCTCGTCGACCGCGTGAAGCACGCTCCTGGCTTCGTGCAGATGTTCGCCTCGAGCGAGGTGACGCCGCACGCGATCGCCCCCGGCCTCAAGCCGACCCTCGTCCACGGTGCGCTCACGAGCGGGCGCGTGGTGACGGCACGCCGACCCGCGGTCGCGTCACTTTCCGTCTAGCGCGAGGAAGAGGCCGCCCTCGGGGTGCGCCTGCCCATGGTCTTGGTGCAGGCTCGCGACGCGGCGGTAGGCGTCGAGACCTTCGAGGCGGCGCGCGTCGAACGCGGCGCGCGAGGTCGCGACGTGGGCGAGGTCGTACCAACGCTGCTGCGTCGCGCGATCCACCGGGAAACACGGCTTCAACGTGCCCACGCTCTCGATGGCCTCGCGGCCTGCGACGCGCACGCGGGCGAGCTCGACGCGATCGCCCGAAGCAACCCGAGCGAGCGTACGCGGGCAGCAGAGGAGCGGCACGCCCATGAGCTTGGTGAGCGACTCGAGGCGCGACGCGAGGTTCACTGCGTCGCCGAGCACCGTCGCGTCGAAGCGTCGCTCTTCGCCCACCGTGCCCAAGAGCACCGAGCCCGTCGCGACGCCGATGCCGATCGCGAGCCCCTCGAAGCCCGACTCCTGCTTGAGCTCGTCGACCATCTCGAGCATCGCGAGCGCCGCGGCACAGGCGTCCGCGGGGCTCCGTTCGAAGAGGCCGATCACGCCGTCGCCGACGTACTTGTCCACGAAGCCGCCGTGATCACGAACGCATGGCCCGATCTTCGCAAAAAGCCGGTTCACGAACGCCATGGTGCCTTCGGCTCCGAGCTTCTCCGAGCGCGCCGTGAAGCCGCGGATGTCGGCGAAGAGCACCGTGAGCTGCTTGGTGGCGCTGTCGCCGAGCTCGACGTCGAGCAGGTTCTTGCGGCCGAGGTTCTTGAGGATCGCGTCGGGGACGAAGCGCGCCATCGCCCGCGCCGTGCGGCGTACGAGCAAGTGCGTGCGCACGCGGGCAAGGATTTCGCGGCGCGAGAAGGGCTTGGGCACGTAGTCCGAGGCGCCGGCGTCGAAGCCCTCGACGATGTCTTCGACGCGGTTCTTCGCGGTGAGCAGGATGATCGGCAGCTCCGCGAGGCCGTAGCGCTCGCGCATGTGCTTGCACGCCTCGAGGCCGCTCATGCGCGGCATCATGACGTCGAGGAGCACGAGGTCGTAGGGGCCGCGCGAGTCGAGCTTCTCGAGCGCCTCGACGCCGTCTTCCGCCTGGTCCACGGCCACGTCGAGCGAGCGCAGGTTCGTCACGAGCACGGCGCGGTTCGTGGCCTCGTCGTCGACGATGAGCACCCGAGGCCGTGTCTCGCGCGTCGCGAGCGCGTCGCTGATCGCCACGACGCCGCGCTCGGAGGTGCGCGCCGGCGGCGGAATCGAAACCTGCTCGGACGCGCCCCCGCTGGGCGCGAAGGCCGTGAGCGGGTGGTGCATCGAGAGCCCGGGCATCTCGCCGGCCGCGAAGTCGAAGGTGAGGCGCGTGCCCTTGCCTTGCTCGGAGGTGATGCTGACGGAGCCGCCGTGCGCCTCGACGAGCTTCTTCACCACCGCGAGGCCGAGGCCGGTACCCCCGAAGCGTCGCGTATCGCCGCCCTCGCCCTGGACGAACGGCTCGAAGACGCGATCGATGATCGCCGGCGAGATGCCGATGCCCGTGTCTTCCACGCGGAAGACGATGCGGTCGCCCTCGTGGCCGACACGCACGATGACCTTCCCGCGCTCGGTGAACTTCGCCGCGTTGCCGATGGCGTTGAGGAGCACCTGCTGGAGCATCGGACCGTCGGCCATGGCCGGCGGGAGCTTGGGGTCGATTTGGCCCACGAGCTCCACGCTCTTCTTGCCGATGAGCGGCCGCACGAGCGTCATCGACTCTTCAAGCGCGCCGCGAACGTCGACCGGGGCGAGGTTCGGCACGACCTCCTGCTCACGCTGCTTCGCGTAGTTGAGGATGTTCCCGACGAGGTCGTTGAGGCGGCGACCGGCGCTGACGATGAGGTCGAGGCGCTCCTTCACGCGCGCAGCGAGCGGCCCTTCGCTTCCCGCCGCGAGCCCCTCCGCGAGGCCGACGATGCCATTGATTGGCGTACGAAGCTCGTGGGACGTCGTCGCGAGGAACTCGTCTTTCAGGCGATCGAGCTCGCGGAGCCTCTCGGCGCTCGCCTCGAGCTCATGGGTGCGCGCCTCGAGCTCGATGCGCTGCAGGTTGACGCGACGCGCCTGGTTGCGCATCGAAACCGCGCTCAGCGTCTGGTACCCGAAGAGGAACGCGAAGGTGACGAGCTCGCCGACGGGCGAAAAGGCGCCGGGGGCCACGCCGCGGAGGACCACGAACTTGGCCACCGCCAATGCGCCGAAGAACGACGGGAGCATCCGGAGCAAGAACGGAAAGCCGCCCACGGAGACGGGGTTCGTCGTCGCGACCAGCGTGAATCCAGCCGCGGCGATATTGCTTCCGCCGACCAGAGCGAGCGCCACGCCGTTGTACACGGCGTCGAAGTGCATCGTCAGACGACCGACCTGGCCCGTGTTTGCGAAGCGGAGGCTGCCCCAGAAGAAGACGTGGGACATCACCGCCCCGTAGGAGCAGAACGCGAGGTCGAGCCACGTGAGCGGGCGATTGATGATCAGAAACGGCGCGAGAGCACCGAACGCGTAGGCGACCGTTCGCGGCAGGTACGAGAGGCGGATCAGTGGGTGCGCCTCCGCCATCGCTCGCCGCAACACCGCCACGGGGGACACCATCACCGGTAGAATAACTGCATCGCGGCGGTCCGCCTACGACGAAGAACCAAACTTCAAGCTTTCGTCGCGTCTCCATCGGGCACGAGGAGCGGCGATTCATGGAGGTACCTCGTCGCCAGACGCTTGCGCTCGATGTCCTTGAAGACGCGCGCCACCTGCTCCGCCGTGAGTCCGAGTGCAGCGGCGACCTCCGCGGGCGCGATCCCCGCGTTATGCGCAAAAAGACAAGCGTCCATCGCGGCGTGAGGGAGCGCGAAGTAGAACTCGTCCTGGCCCTGCGGCAGCGAGAACGTGTCGGTCGTGGGCGGGCGCTCCCGAATCGCGGCCGGCACGCCGAGGTGCTCGGCCAGGGCATAAACCTGGGTCTTGTACAAATGAGCAATGGGCTTCACGTCGGCCGCGCCGTCGCCGTTCTTCACGAAGAAGCCTTGATCGTACTCGAGGCGGT
>CAIOHM010000559.1 GCA_903858055.1 uncultured delta proteobacterium | reverse complement strand
CGGCGATGGCACCACGACCGTGCGCGTGCACTACCCGCCCACCGGTCACACGATCGCGCTGCGCGGCGCCGAGCAGCCGCTCGCGTGGGCGTCAAACACCGCCACGAACGTGACCGCGGACGGCTTCACGTGGGTCACGCGCGAGCTCCGCACGCCCACGGACTTCAAGCCCGTGCTCGACGGCACGCGCTGGTCCCTGGGCGCGAATTACCGCGTCAAGCCAGGCGAAAGCATCGACATCTACCCGCGCTTCGAGAGCACGAACGGCAGCTTCTCCGTGCGCTGGGCGAACTTCGCGTCGCCCACGCTCGGCCGCAACCGCCGGGTGTGGGTCTACCTGCCGCCGGGCTACAACGAGAACACGGTCGCGCGTTACCCCGTCGTCTACATGCACGACGGCCAGAACCTCTTCGATCGCAACGCGGCCTTCGGCTGCTGGTTCGCCGACGAGGCACTCGATCGCGGCGCCGCCGATGGCTCGATCCGCGAGGCGATCATCGTGGGGCCGGAAGCCTCGAACGCGCGCATCCTCGACTACACCCCGAGCGTCGACCGAAGCGAGGGCACGGGCGGCGGCGCGGGGGCGTTCGTCACGAGCATCGTCACGGAGCTCAAGCCCCTCGTCGATCGCGAGCTCCGCACGCTCACGGGGCGCGAGCACACGGCGATGATCGGGTCCTCGCTCGGCGGTCTCCTCAGCGCCTGGGTGAGCGTGCATCATGCATCGACCTTCGGTCTCGTCGGCGCCATGAGCCCTTCCACTTGGTGGGACTCGCGCATGATCCTCGACGAGGTCTCCACGCTGAAAACTTCCGGCGTTCGACCGCTTCGCGTCTACCTCGACAGCGGCAACGCGGGACCTTCGCTCGACGGCTACGCCGACACCGCGCTCCTCGCGGATCGCTACCGCGGGGCGGGCTTCGTCGACGACACGACCTTCCGCTACCTCCTCGCGCCGGGGCACCAGCACAACGAGAGCTATTGGTCGCAGCGGCTCCCGGGTGCGCTCCGCTTCGTGCTCGGCCCACGCCCGCACAACGGCGCTCTCCCCTGAGCGAGCCGCTGGCCCCGCGCTCAACGCTTCGCTTCGAAGCGCTGACGCAGCGGCCGGCCGGTCGGTGACGCCGGCGAGAAGCGCTCCGAGAGCGTCTGAATTTCACGGAGCGCGTCGCGCACGGCGTCGCGTGGCACGCGACCAGGGCCTTGCACGCGCTCGCAAAAGAACGTGCGGCAACCGAGCGGGCGCGCTTCGTACACGGAGCAGCGGCCGTCCCCGTCGAGGAGCGGGCAGCGACCTTCGCCGACGAGCGGCAGCGACCGCCGGTTCTTCGCCGCGACGGCGTCGCGACCACCGAGACGACCAAGGGCCTTCGCCACGAGCGACCACTCGAGGTCCGTGACCCATGGCTCACGACCGGTGCGCTCGAAGTGGCAACAGTCCGTGCTCGCGTCGCAGCCGAAGCCATCGAGGCGTCGATCGAGCTCCGCGTAGACGCGCGCGAGCTCCCCGAGCATGTCGGGAGGAGAAATCGAGCCGCGTCGCATGGCACCGATGAACCGCAGGGCGCGCGCAAACGCAAGCCCCTCGGGCGCCCCCGTTTTGGTGACAACGCGCGCCGGTGGCCTTTGCTACACTGCTGCCCGATGCGCGCGCGACGCTTGCCTGTACTCGCTCTGTCCCTCTCGCTCGGGGCCTGCGCGACGCCCTACTTCTTCGACGCGCCCCCACGTGCGTTGCCGCCGCTGAGCGTCGACATCGCCGCCTCCGAAGTGACCAGCGAGATCGGCGATGCGCCCTACCACCGGGAGGTCATCGCGCGCCTCCTGGAGGACCTGACCGCGAGGGACGCGAGCATCCCCCGCACCCCCGCGCGCTTCCGCGCCGTCGTGCGCGGCGAGAGCCGCTACAGCCAGCTCGTGGGCAGCATCTTCTACTGCGGCGTTTACATCGGGCTCCTCACGGACTGCAGCTACTGGCACGTCGACCGCACGGTCGAGCTCGAGGTGGAGGTGGGCGGACGTCGCTTCGCGGGCGGCGGCTGGGCGAGCCGCGGCGCGAGCACCTGGTTCAACACGAGCGGGTACCATTCCTTGAAGGAAGCCACGGAGAACGCCGTGCGGCGCGGCATCGAGGCCGGCGCGTACTCGGCCCCTGCCCCCGCGACCGAAGGAGATCCTCGATGACCGTCCGCGCTGCGCTCGTCCTCCTCGTGCCGTTTGCGGCCGCATGCACCGGCATCTTTCAAGACACGGTCGCGCCGCGTTCCACGGTGGCCTACCCGCGGACCTGGCGCGAGCAGCCCACCCAGGTGAGCGTCGCACGGCGCGAGCGTCTCGAGGTCGCCTCACGGGCTGGCTCGCCGATCGCCCCGATCTCCCCCATCGCTCCGGTTACACCGGTCGCCCCCGCGCTCGCGGGCCCGGTCGTCGTGCCTGCGCCCGCGAAGCGCCCCTCGCCGGTGGCGACATCGTACCTCACCGGTTCGCCCCAGCCCGCCGCCTACGCGCTGATCGTGGGCATCGAGCGCTACCGCGACGCGCCTCCCGCCACGGGCGCAACCCAAGACGCCGATCGCTACGAAGCGCTCGCCACGCACACGCTCGGCATCCCGGCGTCGCACGTGCACGTCCTCCGCGACGACCGCGCGACCGGTGGCGACCTCGACAAAGAGATCCGCTGGCTCGGCGCGAACGTCCCCGCGCGCGGGCGTGTGTACTTCTTCTTCAGCGGCCACGGAGCGCCGGACCCTTCGAGCGGCACCTCGTACCTGGTGCCCTACGACGGCGACCCCAAAGCCCTCGAGCCCACGGCGCTCGCCATGCCGAGCGTCTTGGAGCGCCTCAACGAGACCCGTGCCGGCGAAGTGTTCGCCGTCAT
>CAIOHM010000558.1 GCA_903858055.1 uncultured delta proteobacterium | reverse complement strand
AGGCAGCGGCTCGGAGATCGAGAACGGCACGCCTTGATCACGCAAGAACGCCTCCGCGTGCGCGAGCGGCAGCGGGCCCACGGGGACGGCGCTGGCATCCGCGAACGCGCCAAGCGTCGCCTCGGGGCGATGAACGAGCACGACGAGCAAGGGCACGTCGGAGCACGCGGCCGCGAGGGTCTCGAGCACGACGCGGGAGAGGCCGTCGATGTCGTCCCAATCGTCGACGGCCACCACGAAGGGCGCGGGATTCGCTCCCGACGCGTGCGCGCGAAGCATCGTCTCGAGCGCGCGCGCGAGCCCGGATGCCTGGTTGCTCGCGAGGTCGCGTGCGAGCGCTTTGCGAGCCTCGAGCGGGAGGTCGAGCGTGGCGTCACCGAGGCCCTGCAGGCGATCGAGGAGGCGCGTAATCGTGAAGAACGGCACGCGGCTCTGGAACGCGTCGGGGGCCACGCGAAGCACGCGGGCCCCGAGCCACTCGGCCTTCTCGAGGAAGCGATCGAGCAGCGCCGTACGCCCCGCGCCCAGCGAGCCTTCGACGCGGCGCACGATCACGCCGAGCGGTGCCTCCGCGAGGGCGTCTTGCAGCGCGCGGAGCTCGTCGTCGCGGCCGACGAAGGGCACGAAGAGCGCCGGACGCCGATGCCGCATGCGCGAGCTCGAGACGACGGGCGCGCGGCCTTGCACCGACGAGCGCACGTCGGCATCGCCGGGAACGACCGAGGCGGGGTTCTCCGTAAGGCGACGACCGCAGTGCCCACAGTGGCGCTGCCTGCGGGCGTTGGGGCTCTTGCACACGAGGCACGTGAGCGCGTCCCAGGTGCTCGGGGAGAGCGAGATCGGTCCCGTCCCCCCAAAATCTTCGAGCGCATCCGCGACGGCTTTCCCCATCTCGTGCGCGCTCGCGAAGCGCTCCGAGGGCCTCTTCGCCAGCGCCTTGCGCACGACCGCCTCGACCTCCTCGGGGATCGCGGCGTGAGGCGCGACGTCACGGAAGCGCGGAATCGGGTCGCTCAGGTGGCGGAGGCCCGTGAGCGCGGGGCTCGACGCCTGAAAGGGCCGAGCACCCGTGAGGAGCTCGAAGAGCATGACGCCCGTCGAATAGAGATCGCTGCGCGCGTCGACGGCGTCGCCGCGCACGGACTCGGGGCTCACGTACTCGGGCGTTCCGCAAACCCAAGCGGCGCCCTCTTCCGCGCTACGACCTCGCCAGAACGCGAGGCCGAAGTCGACGAGCTTCGCGTGATCGCCGCCGCCGCGCGTGGCCTCGAGCACGACGTTCTCGGGCTTCACGTCGCGGTGCACGATGCCGAACGAGTGCCCTTCGGCGAGCGCGGCGAGCACCTGCCCCACGAGGCGCAGCGACCTTGCGACGGGGATCGCCCCTTCCTGCGCGAGCACCGTCGCGAGCGAGTGCCCCCGCAAGAACTCCATCACGAGGTACGGTCGACCGTCGACGAGCTCGTCGAGGTCGTGGATCGCCACCACGTGCGGGTGCTCGAGCCGGCTCGCGGCGCGGGCTTCGAGCGTGAAGCGCGTGCGCGCGTCGTCGTCGGCGATGAGGCGGCGGTGCAGGACCTTCACCGCCACCGTCCGCTCGAGCGCGAGCTGCTCGGCCCTGAACACATGACCCATACCGCCGGCGCCAATGAGCTCGTCGAAGCGGAGCCCTGCGATCACGCGGCCCAACAAGGGGCCAGCGGCGTCGGCCGCGGCCTCGGTGTCGGGTCCCGTGTCGTATGCCCCCTGATGAGCCACGAGGCTGCCCTACCACGCCGCCCGGAAACGGAAGTCCCATCAAACGGCTCCCCCCGCGGCGTGCGTCTCCGTGGTAACGTTTCGTTCCCATGAGTCTTCCCCGCATTGGTCAGCTGCTGGTCGACGCGCAGGTCATTCGGCCCGAGCAGCTCGAAGAGGCCCTTCGCATCAAGGCCCACGACGGCCGGAAGCTCGGTCAAATCCTGGTCGATACGGGCATGGCGAGCGAGACCTTGCTCACGCAGACCCTCTCGCGCCAGCTCAGCATCCCGTGGGTGAGCCTCCACCACCTGCAGTTCTCGCGCACGCTGCTCTCGCTCGTCTCGCGGGAAACCGCCCAGGCGCAAGGCGTGCTGCCGCTGTTCGTGCAGCGCGCCGCGGGCGAAGAGCCCATCCTCTACGTGGCGATCGACGACCCCACGAACGAGGCGCTCCTCGCCGCGCTCGCCTCCGAGGTGCGCATGATCGTGCGCCCGATGATCGCGAGCCCGAACGACCTGCGCCGTGCGATCGAGACCTTCTACGGCGCCGCCGAGCAGGCCGACGCAGCAACGATCCCGCCGAGCGACCGCATCCTCGGCTCCGAAGCCTTCGAGCTCCCGTTGCCCGAGGGTGACGCCGTCGTGTGGTCCGGGCCGACCATGCCCTCCACGCGCCCGCCTGCGCCTGGAGGCCAAGACTTCGCCCTGAACGTCGGCGCACCGAGCCCCCTTGGCGCCATTGCGCGCGCCATCGCCGTCTCGCTCCCAAGCGGCGAGGTCGTCTCGATGCTCGCGCCGCCCACGCCAAACGCAGACTGGGAGCTCTTCGTGCGCGACCTCCTCACGAAGCTCGAGCAACACGAAGCCGTCACGGGGTTCACGTTCCCCGAGTGAGCGCGAGGCCGCGCGCTCGTGCGCGAGTCCTCACGGTGCGTCAGCGGATCACGCCGCCTTCGCGCAGCTCTCCGATGCGCGCGTCGTCAATCCCTGCCTCCGCGAGGACCTCGCGCGAGTGGGCACCTTGGCGCGGCGCGGGGGCGGCGGCCGGTGCCCCGAGCGGCATGGGCATCTTGTGTGGGTCGCGACCCGCGGCGAGCGCGAGGCGCTGAGCGTCGTTGCGCCACTCCTCGGGCGTGGCGACGACCTCGAGGCACACGTCGCGCGAGGCCGTGTAGGCACGCCACTCGTCGGCGGTCTTCGCCGCGAAGATGGCCGCGAGCCGCGCACGCAAAACCGCCTGGTGCGGCCCTGGAGCGAGCACCTCCAGCGAGAGCTCGAGGCCGTGGTCCGCGAAGAAAGGCCCGAGGAACTTCGGCTCGAGCGCGGCAAAGGCCACCGCACGCTCGTCCCGCGTCGCGTAGGTTGCGTAGACGGCCACGCCCCCCGCGAGGGTCCCTTCCCCGCGGGCAGCCGAGGGTGGGAGCCCGAGCAGCGTCTCGGAAAGGGTGTAGAGTGCAAACGGTGCCGCAGACTCGAGGAGCGACACGTCGACGTGCTGGCCGCGCCCGGTGCGGTCGCGATCGCGCAGCGCCGCCAAGACGCCGATGACGCCCCAGAGACCCGCGCCCACATCGGCGAGCTGCACGCCCGGCACGGCCGGCGGCGCATCGCTCGGCCCCGAGACGCCGAGAACTCCCGCGCGCGCGAGGTAGCCGAGGTCGTGGCCTGCGCGGTGCGCGTCGGGCCCGTGAGACCCGTAGCCCGTGATGCTCACGACGACGAGGCGCGGCTGCCGCGCGAGGAGCTCCGCGGGACCGAGGCCGAGGCGCTCGAGCACGCCGGGGCGAAACGACTCGAGGAGCACGTCGTAGTGCTGCACGAGTTCGAGGAAGAGCTCACGCCCCGCGGGCGCCTTGAGGTCGAGCGCGAGGCTTCGCTTGCCGAGGTTCAAGAGCTCGAACGCGGCGTTGAGCGGCTCGCCGTCGCGCTCGACGCTCGGGGGCATCGAGCGGAGGTAGTCGCCGGCGCCCGTGTCTTCGAGCTTGTCGACTTGCGCGCCGAGGTCGACGAGCACGCGTGAACAAAAAGGCCCCGGCAGGAGCCGCGTCATGTCGAGGACGCGAACACCGGCCAGGGCCCCGAGCGCTCCGCTCACGGGCGGCTCACTTGTAGGCGAGGAGCTTGTTGAGCTTCATCGCGAGCATCTGGTTGCCCGTGACCTTGAGCTTGCCCGCGAAGAAGAGGGTCATGCCCGCGCCCGGGTTGTCGATCATCTTCTCGAGGTCTTCGCCCGCGACGGTGATCACGCAGTCCGCCGCCTGGGTGCCCGGCGTGCACGACGGGCCCGTGGGGCTCACGTCGATGTGCCACTCGCCCTCGCCGGTGATGTTCATCTGGTACTTCGCGTTGATCGACTTGGCGTCTTCCGCGTTGTTCGCGAGCGCAGCGGGGAGTACTTCGTTGAACAGGTTCTTGACGTCGAGGGCCATGGTTCTCTCCAGGGACTGAATTGCCATTCAGTCCGTAAAGCCTGGATTAACGGCCGTCAAGCGCAGGTCGTTCGTTTGCGAATTTTCGTCCGACGCGCGGGTTACGGTCGTGTTCGGCGCACGCCTTCGCCCTGCACACGGAGCGCTCACTTCACGCAAGCGCCGGCGCCCGGCGCCACGTAGGGCGGGAGCGCGTCCACGTCGGCCTTCGTCACGCGCCCCGCGTCGATCCATTTCTTGAACGTCGCGACGCTCCCACGCGGCGTGCGCGCGCCCGTGGCGGGGTCGAACGTGTAGAGACCGAAGCGCGGGCAGAAGCCCTCGGCCCACTCGAAGTTGTCGACGAGGGACCAGTGCAAGTAACCGCGCACGTCGGCGCCGCGCTTCATCGCGCGGCCCATGGCGAGGAGGTGCTCGCCAATGAAGCGCGCACGGTTCTTGTCGGTCGCGTCGGCCAAGCCGTTTTCGGTGACGATGATCGGGTAGCCGTACTGCGCGGCCTCCACGAGCACGGTCTCGAAGCCCTCGGGGTAGATGTCCCAGGCAAGCTCGGTGCGCGGGCGTCCCGTGGGGAGGCGGTCACGCGACGGCAGGCTCTTGAAGAGCGGAATGGACCCCTGAAACTGGATGATCGTGTCCGAGTAGTAGTTGAGGCCGATGTAATCGACCTTGGCCTTGAGCGCCGGGTCCGCCTTCTTGTCGTTCGGGCCCTCGAGCGACATGTCGCCCTCTTCGTCCCAGTCGCCCTTCACGATGGCGTTCAGGAACCAGAGGTTGTTGAGGTAACGCACGCGCTCGGTCGCGCCGACGTCGT
>CAIOHM010000557.1 GCA_903858055.1 uncultured delta proteobacterium | reverse complement strand
GAGCTACCAGCTCGGCGGCTCGTTCTGATCGCGAAGCCCCCGCGGCTTCCCTGCACCCTCCGAGCTGGGCTCGGGGGGTGTTTCTTCTTGGTCCCGCGAACGCGCGATTGATGCGCGCGCGGTCCAGTGCTGTCGTCGGCGCATGCGCGCTCTTTGGACCCTTGGTTGCGTTGCGTTCGTTGCTCTCGGTTGTGGCTCGCCGAGCACGGAGGCCAAGACACCCCTCGCCGCGCGCGTGCAGCGTGACGCGGTCGCGCCGTGCAACAAGCTCCGCGACGTGTGGATGCAGCGTGAGGTCTACACGGATTCCGGGCGCGTCTTCGCGGTGGGCTACGCGGACACGACCACCGAAGCTCAGTCGCGCGGGCAGCAAGCGATGACCCAGTGGCTCGGCGTGCGCATCTCGTCGAAGTCCGTGGACTGGCTCTCGTCCGCAGCCGGGCGGGACGAAGCGCGCTACGAAACCAGCGCCGAGACGTACGCGAGCCACTCGCTCTCGGCGTGCAAGCTCGAGCGGAGCTGCGGCACCGGCGAGCAAGTGGCCGCGCTCGTCTCGTGCGCACAAGGCACGGGCTTCGAACGCGAGCTCGCGAGCCTCGGGCGTGAGCTCGGGCCGAAGCTGCCAAAGGGCACGACCTTGCTCTTGCCCGGGGTGAACGAAGATCAGTTCGTGACCCGCCTCGGCGAGCTCACGCTTACGACGCTCCGCCCGGCCCTCGAAGAGAGCAAGGGGTCGGACACGCGCTTCGCCTCACCGGCCTCGCTCCGGCTCACCGAGCTTCGTGAGGTCTTGCGAAGCCAGCGGGCGACCCACTGGCTCGCGCTCGACGTTCGCCTCGTGGGCACCGAGCGCATGCAAGTGACCGCAACGGTCCGTGACGCCGAGAACGACCTCGAGGTCGCCGGAGCCCATGCGTCGCGCACCTTCGATCTCGCGCCGGAGCTCCTCGCGCTGAGCGACGCGCGCGGGCCGCTCTTCGCGCAGCGTGCGGGGGCCGATCTTGCGGCGCTCGAGGGCCGCGAGGGAGTGGTCGCCGTGAGCCTTCCGTCGCGCCTCGAGGAGGGGAAGCCCACCGCGTTCGAGGTGCGCGTGACCGAACCGGGGTACGTGGTCGCCTACGTCATCGACGAGGGGGGCGCGCTCACCCGCGTGGTGCCGAGCCCGCTTGCGCCCGAGTCCCGCGTGGAACCGCTGGCCCCGCTCCGCGTGCCCACCGCCGCAGCCGAGCGCGCGGGGTATCGCCTGCGCCCCTGCGTTCCTGCGGGCAAGCCCCTCGCGCGCGAGCAGCTGAAGGTCATCTGGTCCAAGGCTCCGCTCGATCTTCCGGGTCAACCCTCGCGCGAGACCGGCGGGTACGTCGTGCTCGAACCGGGCGCGTCGGGGAGCCAGCGCAAGCTCGTGGCGGCGCTCGAGGCGGCCCGGGCCAAGGGCGCCTCGTTCGCGACGGCGCTCGCGACCTACGTGATCGAGGGGAGCCCCGAGGGCGCGCGTCGCTGCGCGGCGCCGTGAGTTCGGACGTGTTGCCGTGAACGCTTACGCGTGACCTCGATTTCGTGCACGCAAGCCGCGCGCGCCGTGCTTGTCTTCGCCGGCTCTTCCCTTTCGACCATGTCCGTCCTTCGCCGCCTCGTCCTCAATTCGCCGGGTCACCCCCAGGAGTCCGTGCGCGAGCCGTCGGTGGAGAGTCGGCGCGAGCCGCCGGTGCGTCGCAGCAGCTTCGACCGCAACCACGAGGTGTGGAAGCGCGTGCAAGGGCTCCTCGCGCGCCGCATCGACACGATGGAGAAGCACGTGGAAGAAGTCACCGACGCGTGGGGCGACCTGCAGGGCATGGACCGCCACGAGTGGGAGGCACGCCTGCGCAGCTACACGTTCGCGCTCGAAGAGCTGCGCTCGCTCGCCGCGGAGCTTGCG
>CAIOHM010000556.1 GCA_903858055.1 uncultured delta proteobacterium | reverse complement strand
GCGCTCGGCCTCGCGAGCCTGCTCGGCGCCGCGTACGCGTACCGGCGCGCGCGCGAGGAAGACTGGGGCACCGCCTTCACCCGGTCGCTGCCCGCCTACCTCTGGGTCACGCACGCGGCCCTGATTTTGCTGCTCTTGATCGGCGTTCCGCTCATCGTCGGCGCGAGCACGTCGCTCTTCGCCGGGCCGCGCTCGCAGATGCACTTCGTGGGCTTCGCGAACTACGCGTCGATCATCACCGCGCGCGGTGGCGAGCTCCTCGGCCTCGGGAGCTTCTGGCGCACGCTCCTCGTCACGCTCCTCTGGACCGCCGTGAACATCGTCCTGCACGTGGGCATCGGCGTCACGCTCGGGCTCGTGCTCTCGCGGCCGCTCATGCGCCTCAAGACCGTCTACCGCGTCCTTCTCGTGCTGCCCTGGGCGGTGCCTTCCTACGTCAGCGCGCTCGCGTGGAAGGGGATGTTTCACAAGCAGTTCGGTGCGGTGAATGCAGTCCTCACGCACCTCGGTGCGGAGCCCGTGTCGTGGTTCGCGCGCTTCTCGACAGCCTTCGCGGCGAACGTCGCCACGAATGCATGGCTCGGGTTCCCCTTCTTCATGGTCGTCACCATCGGTGCCCTCACGAGCCTCCCTCAGGAGGTCCTCGAGGCCGCGGCGATCGACGGCGCAGGCCGCTGGCAGCGCTTCCGTTACGTGATCGCTCCGCTCCTCGTGCCCGCGCTCCTGCCGAGCGTGCTCCTCGGCACCGTGTGGACCTTCAACCAGTTCAACGTCGTCTGCTTGGTCTCCGGCGGTGAACCCGACGGCGCGACGGACATCCTCGTCTCCGAGGCCTACCACTGGGCGTTCACGCGCGACGCCCAGGTTGGCTACGGCGCCGCCTACGCGGTCATGATCTTCCTGCTCCTCGTCGTCGGCACGCGCGCGCTCGACGCCCTGGGAAAGAAGTCCTCCTCGTGAAGCGCCTCGAGTCGTTCCTCGCGCACAGCCTCGTCGTGTTCGCGACGATGTTTGCACTCTACCCACTTCTTTGGGTCGTGGGCCTCGCGTTTTCGCCAGGCGGCCTCTCGAGCGACGCGGGCGTCTGGCCCCTGCCCTCGGTGCCGAGCGCCGTGAACGTGCACACGCTCGTGAGCGAGAACGTCCATTTTTGGCGGCAGCTCGCGAACTCCGTTGTCGTGTCACTCGCGACGGCCACGCTCGCGATCGTACTGGCGCTCCCGGCGTCGTACGCGCTCGCTCGCTTCTCGTTCCTCGGGGCAAAGGCCGGCCTTCGCGCCATGCTCTGGACCCAGATGTTCCCGGGCGTCGCGAGCGCGATCCCGCTCTACGTGATCCTCGATCGCCTCCGGCTGCTCGACTCGCGAGGCGGCCTCGTCCTCGTCTACGCGACCA
The DNA here is from genome assembly GCA_903858055.1 of uncultured delta proteobacterium. Classification (GTDB taxonomy): domain Bacteria; phylum Myxococcota_A; class Polyangia; order Polyangiales; family Polyangiaceae; genus CAIQDA01. Next base: position 4,153 of record CAIOHM010000556.1, on the reverse strand, counting down.
CGGCGATTCCCTTCGCGCTCTTGCAGCTCAAGGGCGCCTTCGAGACGATTCCCATCGAGCTCGAAGAGGCCGCGTGGGTCGACGGGGCCTCGCGGGTGCGCACGTTCCTCACGAGTGTCCTCCCTGCAGCCAGGCCCGCGGTCGCCGTCACGTTCCTCTTCGCCTTCATGAGCGCCTGGAACGAGTTCATCCTCGCCGCGACGCTGCTCTCCCGCGAGAGCGCGTTCACCCTGCCCGTGGTCTTGCAGCGCTTCGTCGGCGAGCATGCGGCCCAGTGGGGCGTCTTCGCGGCGGGTGCGCTCGTGGTATCCCTCCCAGTCGTCGCGCTCTTCTACGTGGCCCAGAAAAGCCTCGTGGCGGGCCTCACGGCGGGCGGCGTCAAGGGTTAGCGCTCACGCTCTCGCGGAGGTGGGCAGCGTCGCTTCCCGCGCGCGGAGAGCCGCCACGAGCGCGGCGTAATCGATGGGCTTGGTGAGCGCGGACTCGCGCGACCCTTCGGGCGCCCGCGCGAAGAGCTCTTTGTAGATCGTGACGTACACGACCTCGAGCGCAGGAAACCGCGCGAGCCAGCGACGCGCGACCTCACGACCGTCGCCGTCGGGGAGCCGCACGTCGATGAGCGCCACCTCGAAGGAGTTCGTCGCCGCGAGGCGCTCCGCCTCCCCAACATTGTGTGCAGTGTACACGCGAAATCCGTCGTCGCGCAGGAGCTGCGCCAAACGCTGCACGGTTCGCACGTCGTCGTCCACAATCGCGAGGGAAAGCGCGGGGGAGCCTGTCACGGTCCAACGGCAGCATTTCCCATGCCACCGAAATCAGGAGGGAGCGACCGCTCCGCGCGTCATGCCGTAGTCGTGGAGGCGGTATTGAATCGTACGCACGCTGATGCCCAGCACCTCCGCGGCCTTCGCCGTGGACCCGCCCACGGCCTCGAGGGTGCTCAGGATGGCGTGGCGCTCGATCTCGGCCATCGACGCCCCGGGGATGCGCAGCGAGCTGCCAGCGGCCGCGCCTTCGTCGAGCGGCAGCATGCCGGCGTCGAGCACGTCACTCTCGGCGAGGACGACGGCACGCTCGATCGTGTTCTCGAGCTCGCGCACGTTGCCGCTCCAGCGATGCGCCTGGAGCTTGCGCTTCGCAGCCTCGCTGAAGCCCTTGATGACGCGGTGGTTCTCCGCGCCGAAGCGACGCAGGAAGTGCTCGGCGAGGACGAGCACGTCGGTCCCGCGGAGGCGCAGCGGCGGCACGTCCAGGTGCACCACGGAGAGGCGGTAGTAGAGATCTTCCCGGAAACGACCGGCGCGCACGTCCGCGGCGAGATCACGGTTGGTGGCCGCCACGACGCGCACGTCGACCTTCACTTGTTCGTTTCCGCCCACGCGCTCGAAGGTCCGCTCTTGCAGCACACGAAGGAGCTTCACCTGAATGCCCATGGGGATCTCGCCCACCTCGTCGAGGAAGAGCGTGCCACCGGTCGCTTGCTCGAAGCGTCCGACCCGTCGGCGATCGGCGCCCGTGAAAGAGCCGCGCTCGTGGCCGAAGAGCTCGGACTCGAGCAGAGACTCGGCCAACGCCGCGCACTGCAACGTGACGAAGGGACCCTTGGCGCGAGCGGAGAGCGCGTGGAGCGCTCGTGCGACCTCCCCCTTGCCCGTACCGGACTCGCCAGAGACGAGCACGGTCGCCCGCGAAGGCGCGACCTGACGGATCGTCTTGTAAAGTGCATGCATGGCCGGGCTCCCGCCAACGAGCCCTTCGAGGCCGCCGCCCTCTCGCTCGCGAAGCTGCTGACGAAGGCGACCGTTCTCGACCTCGAGCTCACGGCGTTCGATGACGCGCTTCAAGATCAGAGAGAGCGTGTCGAGATCGACGGGCTTCGTGACGTAGTCGTCCGCGCCGGCGCGCATCGCTTCGACCGCCGACTGCACGTCACCGAACGCCGTCGCCACGACCACGGGCAGATGCGGATGAAGCTCACGCAGCTCGCCGATGAGCGCGATGCCGGACATCCCGGGCATGCGCAGGTCGGTGATGACCGCGTCGAAGGCCTCGCGCTTGGCGCACTCGATGGCCTCTCCACCGTTGCTTGCACTCTCCACGAGGTAGCCCTCGCCCGCGAGGATGCGCTCGAGGCCCGAGCGGGCGGCGGGCTCGTCGTCGACCACGAGGATGCGGCGGGGGCTTTGTTCGATCGTCATGAGGGTGCGTTTCCTTGCCGTGCGAGGGTTGGGGCGGCCGCGGCTTCGTGAGAGAGCGGCATGCGGACGGTGAAGACGGTGCGACCGGGCGCGCTCGAGACCTCGACGGCGCCGCCGTGGTCCTGCGCGATGCGATGAACGATCGAGAGACCGAGGCCCGTGCCGCCGGCTTTCGTCGTGAAGAAGGCGTCGAAAATCGGAGCGTCGGGATTCGCGAGCCCGGGGCCGTTGTCCTCGACCTCGAGGAGCGCCTCACGCGGGGAGCGTCGCAAACGAAGCGTGATCGCCGGATCTTCGCGCCCGTGAAGCGCCTCGAGGGCGTTGCGCGCGAGGTTCAAGAGCAGCTGCTCCAGCTGATCGGCGTCGCCTTCGACCAACACCTCTGCGAGCGGAAGATCGCCGCGGAGCGACGTGGGCATGCCCGGCTGCTGCAAGAGCCGCTCGACCCGCCTCACGACCTCGCCGAGCGAGACCGTGCGTTTCTCGAGCGGGCGTGGACGTGCAAACTGCAAGAACTCCGTGACCAGCTTCGAGAGGCGCTGGATCTCGTCACCAACCACCGCCACCGCGCCCATGAGCTCGGCGTTGGCCTGCTGCTTGGTGAGCTCGCGGCGCAGGTACGCGAGGTGCAGGTGCGCGCCGTTCAGCGGGTTCCGGATCTCGTGGGCCAGGCCAGCCGCGAGGGAGCCCACCGCCGCGAGCTTCTCTGCGCGCGCGCTCTTCTCGGCGAGCTGGCGTGCCTCGGTCACGTCTTGCGCCATGATGATCGTCGCGAGCTCTCCCGTGAGCCCCGTCGAGAGCGACGCCGCGAGCCAGCGCGTGCGCTGCGAACGAACGCGGATCGCGAAGTTGACCCGATGCACCTCATCGCCGGAGGCCGGCGAGCCGAGGAGCGCGGCCACGATCTCGCGATCGCTGGCGTCGACGATCGCGTCGACGAAGAGCGATCCTTCGACCTCGTCACGCTCGAACGAGGTCGTGCGCTCGGCCTCGGGGTTGAAGAGCCGCACGCGCCCCTCGTGGTCGAGACCGATGACGATCATTCCCGCGAGCTCGACAGCCTGCTGGTACTGGCGCTCGGTGACCTCGAGGCTCTGCGCCAGGCGTGCGCGCTCCTCTTCGGCTTGATGGCGTACGCGTCGCGTAAAGTTCACGCAATACGACTCGATCATCGTCGCGAGCTCCAGGTCGAGCACCTGGTGGATCGCCGAGAGGAGCTTGTCGTCGTGCGCGCTGCCTTCGTCTTCCGCGACGCGCGTGAGACCTACGCGGAGGAGGTTCATCGCCGAGCACACGAAGCGCGGCGGCACGCCTACGCGAATGTGGACCTGGCCGATCGCGATCGACTGCGCGATGTACGCCGTGTCCCAGGGCCCGTTGAAGATGCGGTGGAGCCAACGCACCATCGACCCCTGGAGGCGCACGATTTGCGCTTCCCCCGCAAGAACGGCGTGTGCGTCTTCGTGTTCGCGGATTCGCTCGTAGAATTCGAGGGCAAGCCGCTCGAAGTGAGGCTCTACCTGAGGCAGAAACGCACGCAGTGCATCGCCCGAGGCCGCGTCAAAGCGGACATAGGTGCGAAGCTCCTCGAAAACCTGAACGTTCGGCATCGGTCTGGCTTAGCCGTACGCAAGGACTGCGCCAACCGTTGCCCCGGCCGGCCGCGAGAACGTTCGTCGCGCCGTCGAGGTTTACGGGTTCCTACGCGGACCGTTCTTTCGATATCGTCGAGTCCGTCTGCTCCGAACCAACCGAGGAACCTTGCGACCGCGCTCCAAAGCCAGGCCTAAGCTCATTGCCGTCGACCTCGACGGGACGCTCCTCGCCGCCACCGGCTCTCCGCACCCGATCGACGCACGCGCCATGCGCGCCGCTGCGCTCGCCGGCGTGCACACGGCCATCATCACGGGGCGCCTCTACGCGGGCACACGGCACGCGGCGGAGGTCTGCAACAT
>CAIOHM010000555.1 GCA_903858055.1 uncultured delta proteobacterium | reverse complement strand
GTCGTCGCCACGCTCGATGCGTCGCACGAGGGTCTCGAAGAACTCGAGGAGCGATACCTGCGCTTGGCCGATGTAGCCGATGGGGTTGTTGAGCTCGTGCGCAACGCCGGCGACGAGCTGCCCGAGGCCCGCGAGCTTCTCGCCCTGCAAGAGGTGCTCGCGCAGGAGCTTGACGTCGGATTCGAGGCGGACGGACTCGTCGCGGAGACGAGCGAGTTCCCGTGTCTCACGGTCGCGCAGCGTGCGGAGGTTCTCGACCGTGCCCTCGAGGCGCTGGCGCTCGAAGAGCTCTTCGGCGAGGCGCCGCGTCGTGATGACGAGGCGCAGGTGGTGAGCGACGCGCGCCAGGAGTTCGGCCTTCGAGAACGGCTTGGTGACGTAGTCGCTCGCGCCCCGCTCGAAGCCCTCGATGAGATCTTGCTCACGGTTCTTCGCCGTGAGCAGCACGATGGGCAGCGCGCTCTCGGGCTGGGTCTTGCGGACCTCCGCGAGCACCTCGTAGCCGCTCATGTGCGGCATCATGACGTCGAGGAGGACGAGGTCCGGTGAGAGGCCTTGCTGGAGCGCCTCGACGGCTTGAAGACCGTCGGCGGCCTCGGCGACCTCGTAGCCCTTCGCCGTGAGCTGCTGACGAAGCACCTCGCGGTTGATGGGTTCGTCGTCCACGACCAGAATTCGCCCGCCGGCGGGCACCGCACCGAAGGCTTCGGCGACCGCGGCCGTGGCGCTCACGGGGCCGCTCGGGAACGAGGCCGAGAGGGGCGCGGAGCCCGGGGCGGAGCCTGGAATGCGGCCAAACGAGAGCGGCGCGGAGAGGGGCATGCTCGCGGCCGCGTCCTCTCCGCGGAGCTCGCCGCTGCGTTCGTTGCAGGGAACGCCCTGCGCGGCGTCGATCGGCAAGACGACGACGGCCGTGGTGCCGCTCCGGTCTCCTGAGGTGAGGTCGATGCTCCCGCCGTGGAGCGACACGATCTTCTTCGAGGCTGCGAGGCCGAGGCCCGCGCCGCCGTGCACGCGCGTGTCGGAGCGCTCGCCCTGCACGAAGGGCTCGAACAGGTGGTCACGCACGGTCTTTGGAAGACCAGGCCCCGTGTCGACGATGCGAAGCTCGGCGCCCTCGCGCGTCCGCGCGAGCGAGACCGTGATGGTCCCGCGCTCCGTGAACTTGATGGCGTTGCCAACGAGCGCGTCGACGAGGCGCTCGATGCGCGCCCTGTCGGCGGCGATGGGCGGGAGCGCGGCGAGGCTCCACCGGAGGACGATCTCGGGCCCCACGAGCTTGACCGCGAGCGCCTGCGCACGCTCCTCGACGACGGCCGCGAGGTCGACGGGGGCCTTCTCGAAGCGTTGCTCGTCGGCGCCGCGCTTCGCGAAGTCGAGGAGAGCGTCCACGAGCCCGCGCAGGCGGAGCCCGCTCGCAATGACGCTCTGCACGCGCGGCGCAAACGCGGCCGGGAGCGAGGGATCCTCCGCCATGCTCTCCGCGAGCCCCACGATGCCGTGCACCGGCGTGCGCAGCTCGTGCGAGGTGTTCGAGACGAAGTCGTCACGGAGCTTGGCGGCTTCCTCGAGCTCGCGGTTCTTCGCGCCGAGCTCGTCTGAGAGCACCTCGGCCTGGCGCCTCGCGCGCGCGTTCTGCTTGGCGAGGACGAACGCCTGCGAGAAGACGAGGAAGAGCTGCGCGTAGCCGCCGACCCCCGGAGCGGTGAGGATGCGCTGCTGGTCGAGTGCCTCGAGGCACAGGGCGGCGCCGAGGATCACGAAGCCCGAGGCCACGATGGCGGTGTCGCCATCGCGCGTGGTCACGAGCTTGCGGGCGAGGAAGCCGACGCTGACGAGGAACAGCGAGATTGCCGCGATCTGAATCGCGGGCAGGACCACGCTCCAGATCGTCGCGATCGAGCAGGGAACCACGGCGAGCGCGAGGGCGAGCTGCACGTAACGGTAGACGACGCGCACCCGCTGCGGCACCCCTGGCGCCACGACCTCCTGCAGGAGCTGCTCGAACAGGATCGAGAGGAGCGGAATGCAGAAGATCTCGAGGGGCCCGATGAACCAGAACGAGTCGAGGCTCGGCGCGAGGGTGCCGAGCACGTGGCGCTGCGTGAAGACGCGGAAGGCGAGGAGCAGCGCAAACGCGGCCATGACGAGCGGGGCGCGCTCGCGGCGGCGCACGAACCAAAGCCCGAGGTGGTAGAGCGCCACCATCGACAGGCTGCCCATGAAGAAGAGCGAGGTGCCATGCTCGGCCGCGAAGTTCGCCTGGGCCACGGCGAGCGACGACACCTCGGGTGCGGCCCAGGGGCCCAGCGAGGCGACGTGCTGGTTCGCGAAGGCGAAGTGGACATCGTAGACCGCGGCGTCTTCGCAGCGAGCAGGGGGAGGCAACGGCACGACCATCCGCCGCCGCTCGGGGCGCCCCGCGCCCTTCACCTCGCCGAACGTACCGAAAGAACGCTCAACCAGGGCTCCGCTCGAACGTTCGCGCACGACGAGGCGCATCGCGGAGTCGACGACGCCGAGGCGAAGCGCCGCCGGCGCGCGGGCGGCTTCACACGAGACACGGATCGAGAAGCGCGTCGTGCCGAAGCCGTACGGGTAATCGGGCGCGAGGGAATCGGGCGCGATGAGGGCGCTGTTGTCGGTGAACGCGACGGTGCCCGGGGCCGCGCCCGGCGGGTCCGAAGCGGGGTCGAGAAGCTCGTTCCACCACGGAAGCGGGCCGACGATGCGGAGCGGCGCCGAGGACGCGGTGAGCCCCGTCGCGTCGAGCACGTCGCCGTGCACGGAGGCGTCGTCGACGGCGCGCGCGCCGCAGCCGCTCAGTGCCAGCGAGAGCGTGAGCAGTGCCGCGAGGAGTGCACGAACCATGACGCTACTTCCTCTCGAAGGTGAGGGTGCCATCGAAGGCAGACGGCACGCCGTCGACATCGTAAGACGCAAGCAAGCCGAGGTAATACCATGCCGCGCCGTCGCTCGGGTTGGCCTCGGTCACGTGCTCGAAGGCCTCCCTCGCTGCATCGAGGTCGGCGCGGGCGAAGGCGTGAATCGCCTCTTCGAACCGCGTGCGGGTCATGAGCTTGAGCTCGCGTTGCTCCTCGGTGTCGGCCGAGATGAGGTCGAACACGCCCACCGAGTGGACCTTGCCCTTGACCTTCACGGCGCCGAGGTGGCGCACGTCGTAGGTGTCTTGCGCGCCGGAGACCACGTTCTCGGTCACGATGGCGCGGACACCGAAGACCTTCGTGAGCGACTCGAGCCGCGAGGCGAGGTTGACCGCGTCGCTGATGACCGTGGCCTCGAAGCGCTCGTCTTCGCCGATGGTGCCGAGGCGCATGGGGCCGAGGTGAATGCCCATGCCGAGCTGCACGTGACGCCCGAGCGGCGCGAGGCCTGCGTCGTTGAACGTGTCGAGGGAGCGCTGGATGCGGATGGCTGCGCGGATGGCCGAGTCGATCGACGCGGGGAAGAGCGCCATGAACGCGTCGCCAATGTATTTGTCGATGAAGCCGCCCTCGTCGCGCACCGAGGGACCGATGCGCGAGAGCAGCGAATTCAGGAAGGCGAAGGTCTCCGCGCTCCCGATGGCTTCGGCGATCGACGTGAAGTTGCGCACGTCGCCGAACATGACGGGCATGGTGCGTTCGACCTGATCGCCGAGCTGGACGTCGATGATCGCTTCGCGCCCGAGGAGCTCGAGGAAGTGGCGCGGCACGAAGCGCCCGAGCGCCTCGTTCGTCTTCGCGATGCCGAGGTGCATGCGCACGCGCATCGTGAGCTCCTTCTTCGCGAAGGGCTTGGTGAGGAAGTCGTTCGCCCCGGCCTCGAAACCTTGCACGTACTCGCGTGCGTCGTGCTTGCCGGTGAGCATGAGCACGGGCACCGCGGCTGCGGTGAAGCGCGCGCGAATCAGCTTGCACACTTCGTAGCCGTTCATCTTTGGCATGACGACGTCGAGGAGGACGACGTCGAAGGGCCCCTCGCGCTCGAAGGTCTCCCACGCCGCGTGGCCGTCGCCTGCTTTGGTCACGACGAGCCCGATGCTCTCCAGTTGCTGTGCGACGAGCGAGAGGTTGATCGCCTCGTCGTCGGCGATGAGGGCGCGGTACGAGCGAGCGGTGCCTGCTCCCTGCCCGACGCGGATGCTCGACGGCATGCGCGGCGCCGCGGGGATCGGCGAGGGCTCCTGCATCACGACGGGCGCCGCGACGAAGCCTCCGCTCGGCGGCGCGGTGGGGCGCGCGGGGGTGAGGGAGATCCGTGGTGCTTCGACGACGCGTCCCGGCTCGCTCAAGCTCGGGAGGCCCGGGGGATTCAGGCGAAAGCGCACACCCGGTCCCGCCTTGGGCACGCCGACGAAGACCTCGGTCGTGCTGCCGCTCTCGGGTGCGAGGTCGTCGTCGTAGAGGATCGGTGTCGGGTTCGACTGGCCGCTGCGCGCTTCAGGGGCGCTGTCGCCGCTGCTCTCGATCATCTCGGTCGAAGGCGCGTCGCTCGTCCACGCCATGCGGAAGCCGAAGCTGCTCCCGCTGCCGACCTTCGAGGAGGCGATGAACGCGCCGCCATGGAGCTCGACGAGCTGCTTGCACACGCGAACGCCTAGGCCGCTCGTGCGCACGTCGAGGTCGGGCTCGGCCGAGAGCTCAACCGATGGATCGAGGAGCGACTTGAGCGCGCGCGGCGAGAGGCCGGGACCGGTGTCCGTGACGAGCAGCTCGATGAGCGCGCCGTCGATGCGCGCCGAGACCGTGACCTTGCCCGCGGTTGTGTAGCGTACGGCGTTGCTGAGCAGGTTCACGAGCACCTGCTGCACGCGCATTTCGTCGGCGAAGAGCGCGGGTAAATCGAGCGAGATCTCGTTCGCGACCGTCAGCTTCTTCTCGCCGATGACGGGCCCGAGCATGGCGATGACCACGTCGACCAGCGAGTGGAGATCGACCGCGCGCTGCTCGAGGACGATGGTGCCCGTGCGCAGCGCCGCGAAGTCGATGAGGTTCGTGAGCATCGCGCCGAGGCGCTTGCCCGTGGTGGCCACCAGCTGCAGCTCGTGGGTGAAGCGGCGATCGTACTTGGCGCGAGACTTCTCCGCGAGGCCCTCGACGATGCCGACCATCGCCGAGACCGGGAGTCGCAGCTCGTCCGAGGTGTGGCGGTAGAAGTCGTCCTGCTGCTTCAACGCCACCGAGAGTTGGCTCACGCGCTCGGCAAGCGCCGCGCATTGGCGCTCGAGGTACGTGCGATCGCCGGTCACGTCGGCGGCGTTCGCGACGGAGCGGCCGAGCGCCTCTTCCAGCGAGGCCGCCTTGGCGTGCGCCTCTTCGTGCGCACGCTCCGCGCGCTTCAAAAGCGCACGCGAGCGCCACGCAACGCCGGACGCTGCGAGCGCGAGGAGACCGAGAGCCGAGACCGTGAACACCGTCGCATCCCAGAAGACCGGATTCGCCGGCAGGTTGCCAGTGTTCAGAGCACGTCGAACACGACTTCGCCCTCGAAGCTCGGGTGCGGACCGTGCTCGGCGTACGACGCCGAAAGGTCGCGGTAAAACTCAGCCGCCGCGTCGTCGCCGTTTCGTTCCAGAATCGCCGAAAAGAGCTCGCCGGCGCGCACGAACTCCCCAAGTGAATACGCGGCCAAGGCCTGTGCGAACACATCGGCCATTTGGGTCTTCGCGTAGCGGTCGGCGAGCTCGTCCCCGTCGAGCACCTCGTGGAAGATCGTCGCCTCGGGGCGAACCTTCGTCTGCACGCGGCCGAGCTTGCGGAGCGCGAGGTCATGGGACTCCGGCAGCGCCATGATGAGCTCGTCGCTGAGCAGAACGTGCGCCCCGAAGACGCGCGTGAGACCCAAGAGGCGCGAGGCGATGCGCTCCGAATCGCCGAGGAGCGAGGTCTCGATTTGCCCGTCGTCGCCGACGGCCGCGACGATCGCCTCACCGTGGTGGATGCCCGCGTACATCGGGAACGCGTTGCCGTATTCGCGGACGATGCGAACGGTGACGCGCACGGCGGCCAGGGGATCTCCAGGGAAAATCACCGTCATCGCGTGGCTCGTGCGCCCGTGGAGCACGCCACCCGCCGCGCGAATGCGCTGGCTCGACGACGCGAAGAAGTCGTTGAGCCGCGAGACCGCCTCGGGGGCCGTCTCGTCGTCCGCGAAGCCCGTGAGGCTCGCGAAGTCGAAGACCACGACCGTCGCCGTGCGGTGCACCGTGTCGCCGAGGCGCAGGTCCTGGGGCGTGCGACCGAGCAGCTCGAGCACCTGGCGCGGCACGAACTTCCCGTAGGCCGCGTTCGCGCGAACGACGTGGAGATGCGCTTCGACGCGCGCACGTAGCTCGCGCTTCGAGAACGGTTTGTGGAGGTAGTCGCTCGCGCCCGCCGAGAAGCCTTCGAGGACGTCTTGCATCTGGGTGCGTGCCGTGAGGAGCAGCACGGGGAGCTCCGCGGCGTCGAAGCGGCTTCGGAGCTCGCGGCACAGATCGTAGCCGCTCGTGCCCGGCATCATGACGTCGACGATCGCGAGATCGATCTTCGTTCCCTCGTCGAGCTTCGCCAGCGCCTCTTCGGCGTCACGGGCGCGGATGACGTTGTAGCCCTCGGTCTCGAGCTGGCCTGAGAGCACCGCGAGGTTCGTCTCGTCGTCGTCGACGGCGAGGATGTTCGCCTGGCGAAACGCGCTCGTTTCGAGCGTGGAGCTCGGGGGCGGCGTCTCGTCGTTCGAGGGCGGCTCTTCGATGAGGCGTCGCAGCGCGAAGTGGTCGCCGTCGTTCACACGGCCGGAGGAGACGGGCACCGTGAACGAGAACGTGCTCCCCTGGCCAGGCTCCGAGGTGACGGTGATCGTGCCGCCGTGCAGCTCGACGAGCTCGCGCGCAATCGTGAGGCCAAGCCCGGTGCCGCCGTAGCGGCGACCGACGCTTCCGTCGCCTTGCTCGAACGATTCGAAGATGCGGTCGAGTTTGTCGGCCTCGATGCCGATCCCCGTGTCGCGGATCGTGACGACGACCTTTGCGCCCTCGTGCGCAGTGGAGACGACGATCTCGCCGTCGTGCGTGTACTTGGCAGCATTGCCGATGAGGTTGAGCAGAACCTGCTGCAATCGGTTCGGGTCCGCGCTCACGGGCGGCAGGTCGACGGCGAACTCGGAGCGCAGGGTGACGCGCGGCGCCTTCACGAGCGGTCGCGTGAGCTGGAGCGCGAGCTCGATGTGCAGCTCCACGTCGGTCGGCTCCACCCGGAGCTCGAGCTCGTGGTGGCGGAGCTTCGCGAAGTCGAGGACGTCGTCGACGAGCGCGGCGAGGCGGCGACCGGCGCCGACGACGAGGTTGAGCTGCTGGATCGCGCGCGGGTTGAGCGTGCCTGCGCTGCCGTCGAGCATGGCCTCCGTGAGGCCGATGATGCCGTTCAGCGGCGTCCGGAGCTCGTGCGACGTGTTCGCGAGGAACTCGTCTTTCAGCGCGTCGATGCGGGCGAGGTCGGCGTTCTTGCGCTCGAGCTCCGCGGACTGGCTCGTGAGGGCTTCGAGGAGGTCTTCCGAGCGGCCGCGCGCGAGCTCGTTGCGCCGGGCGAGCACGAAGGACTGCGAGAGGATGACGAGCGCCAAGCCCCAGCTCGTGAGGAGCGGGACGTCGATGAACTGCAGGCTCGAGAGGATGTCCGAGACGCCGCACAGCACGAGGAGCACGTAGCCGCCGAGGACGATGGCCGACTCCTCGGAGCGACGCTGCAGCCACGCGCGTGCGAGCTCGATGACCACGAGCGCTCCGCCGGGGAGGAAGAGCAGCTGGCCGGCGTTCAGCACGGGCCCGGTGACGACGACCGACGGGAGGAACGCCGCGCAGAGGGCGACGACCACCTGCGCCCCGATGAGGGCCTGCATCGGCACGCGCGGGAGCCCGCCCACGAGCTCGTCGACGAGGAGGACCGCGAAGAGCGGCGCCAGCGCGACCGAGCCATACTCGATGCGCATGAGCACGTTGTAGACGTCGAGCGTCGGCCAAAGGTCTTGGATGACGTAGCTCAGCGAGATCGTCCGGACGGCGACGATGGTGCAGAAGAGCCCGAACCACAGCGTCTCGCGCTCGGTGCTTCGGAGCGCGAACATCATGAAGTGGTGGATCGCCGTGATCAGCAGAAGCCCGATGAGCACGAGACTCCCGCCGGTCTCGCCGATGCGCAGCTTCGTGAGCTGGTCGTGCGTTCCAAGGACGGGCTCGTCCCAAATGCCGAAGCGGCTGTGGGTGAAATTGCTGAGCGCGATGCGAATGTCGAGCGTGCCGCCGCCCGGCGGGACAGGCACGCTCACGAAGAGCGGGCGCCACTGGGAGGTCGCATGCTCGTGGCTCGATCCCACGTGGCCCACGTCCCGCACGATCTCGAGGCCGTGCTCGTCGCCCCGATCGACGCGCACGTGCCACTGCGCTGAGCTGTAGACGTAGGGGAGGTAGAGCATCAGGTCGCCCTCCGCCGTCGGCTGCGGAGGCAGCTTCACGCGAAGGCGCGCCACACCGTGCCCGAGCGTTCGCGGGGGCTGACCCGTGGAGTCCGTGGAGGGGCCCGCTTGGAACGGCACCGAGAGGCGGCCCGTGTTGGCGCGGTCGAGGTCGCCGACCGTGAGCGTGTTTTCGAGGAACTCCCAGCGCCCATTGAGGCTCACGGGGCCGCTGTGCTCGAAGTTCCACGACCGAAGATCGAGCTCGGCCTCCGTCCCCACGAGTGGGCGTCCGCGGACCGTGCAGCCCGCGAGCGCGACCGCGAGCGCCACGAGTGAGACGAGGAAGCGGACCGCCGCGAGCACGCGGTCACGACGAGCGGGGCGATGGCTCACGAGGAAGGCCTCTTGGCGATCGGCGGCGAGGCCGGAGGCGCGTGGCGGGCGCGCGACGCCGTGACCGCGAGCAGCACGAAGGCCGCGACGAAGGCGCCCACGACGAGCCATCTGGCCGCGGCGCTGGCCGCCGAGGTTTCGTTCGTCACGAGCCCGCTCATCGGCAAAAGCCTACGCGAGCGAGGCCTCGGGGCGCAACGCGGCAGACCGCAAACGGCGTTGGCCACCGTTGGCCGGCCGCGGCCACCGAACGGGCATGAAGCGCTCAGCAAAAATCCAGCATGGAGCCCTGGCACGCCGCTCGCACGAAGGGCGGCATGATCACCACCGCCCATGCCATGGCCCTCGCGGGCTTCGACGCTCATGTCGTCCGCGTCGAGGTCGACGCTTCCCACACGATCCCGAGCTTCGAGCTCGTCGGCCTCGCGGAGGCGGCGGTGCGCGAGAGCCGCGTGCGCGTCCGCTCGGCGCTCGCGGGGCTCGGCGTCGATCTCTCGGAGGTCCGCATCGTCGTGAACCTCGCGCCCGCGGACCTGCGCAAGGCGGGCGCGGGCTTCGACGTCGCCATCGCGGCCGGCATCCTCGCGGCGCTCGGGTACCTCGACGCGCGGCTCCTCGCGGGCGCGATCCTCTTGGGCGAGCTCTCGCTCGACGGCGAACTGCAACCGCTCCGCGGCGTCTTGCCGGCGCTCACCGCGGCGGATCCGAAGCTCTATCGCCATGCGATCGTGCCGCGCGCGAACGGCCCCGAGGCGGTCCTCGCGCAGACCTTGCCCATCGTGGCGATCGGCCATTTGCGCGAGCTCGCCGACGCGCTGCGTGGTGCGATCGCGTCGCCGGTCTTCGAGCCAAGGGAGGACTCGTTGCTCCCGGTGGTGGACGACTTCGCTGACGTTCGCGGTCAATCCACGGCGCGGCGCGCGCTGGAGATCGCCGCGGCGGGAGGACACAACGTGCTCTTCGTCGGGCCGCCGGGGGCGGGGAAGACCATGCTCGCGCGGAGGCTCCCGGGGGTGATGCCGACGCTCGAGCACGCGGAGGCCGTGCAGGTCACGGCGATTCACTCGGTCGCAGGTCTTCTCCGTCCCCATGAGGGGCTGCTCGCGCGGCGCCCGTTTCGTGCGCCTCACCACACGGCGAGCGAGGTGGCCATCGTGGGCGGGGCCGACCCGCCGCGTCCAGGCGAGGTCACGCTCGCGCACCACGGTGTGCTCTTCCTCGACGAGCTGCCGGAGTTCCGACGCAGCGCGCTCGAAGCGCTGCGCCAGCCCATGGAAGACGGTTTCGTGCACGTGAGCCGCGCGGGCGCCAAGACCGTGTTCCCCGCGAGGCCGCTCGTGGTGGCGGCGATGAACCCGTGCCCCTGCGGGTACCTCGGCGACGGGTCTGACCGATGCCGCTGCTCGCCGGATCGCGTTCGGAGCTACCGCGCACGCGTCAGCGGACCCATCGTCGATCGGCTCGACCTGCACGTCACGCTGCCGCCGGTGCGGCTCCACGATCTCCACGAGCGGGGGAAAGGAGAGGGGTCAGCAGCGATCCGCGCGCGGGTCGAAGCGGCGCGATCGATTCAGCGCGCGCGGCGTCGTCACGATCGTGTGCAGGCTGCATGCAACGCGCACCTCTCGGCCCGTGAGCTCGACGACGCGCTCATGCTCGCCGCCGGCGTCGCGCGGGAGGTCGAGCGCTTCGCCACGAGCCATGGCCTGAGCGCGCGCGGCTATGGAAAAGTGCTCCGTGTCGCGCGAACGATCGCCGACCTCGCCGCGTGCGAGGACGTCCGCACGGCCCACGTGATCGAGGCGATCTCCTACCGCGTCTTCGATCGGCGCAGCGCCGGCGCAGCCTCCCTCGTCGCGGGCGCCGCCAGCTAGCCGCGCACCCCCCCCACAAAAAGGTTCAGGCCCGCTCGGGGCCGAACGCGGCGCGTGCGAGTCCCGCGCGCCGTGAACGACAGGGCTCGTCCATCGAACGAAAGGTCATCTCATGCTCGAAACCCACTCCGACAAACTCCGCCAGCTCAAGACCGTCTGCCAGTCGATCGAGAAGCAATTCGGTCGCGGATCGATCATGCCCCTCGGCGACGAGAGCATCGCCGAGCCCGTGAGTGTGCTCCCGAGCGGTTCGCTCGCCGTCGACCTCGCGACCGGCATCGGCGGCTACCCGCGCGGCCGCATCGTCGAGGTGTTCGGCCCCGAGTCGAGCGGCAAGACGACGCTCGCGCTCCACGCGATCGCGGAAGCCCAGCGTGCCGGGGGCATCTGCGCCTTCATCGACGCGGAGCACGCGCTCGACGTCGCCTATGCGAAGCAGGTCGGCGTCGAGGTCGACAAGCTGCTCGTCTCCCAGCCGGACACGGGCGAGCAGGCCCTCGACATCACGGAGGCGCTCGTGCGCTCGGGCGCCGTCGACCTCGTCGTCGTGGACTCGGTGGCCGCGCTCGTGCCGCGCGCGGAAATCGAGGGCGAAATGGGCGACGCCCACATGGGGCTCCAGGCGCGACTCATGAGCCAGGCGCTCCGAAAGCTCACGGCGGTCGCGCACCGCACGGGCACGATGCTCCTCTTCATCAACCAGCTTCGCCAGAAGATCGGCGTGACGTTCGGCTCACCCGAGACCACGACCGGCGGCAATGCGCTCAAGTTCTACGCGTCGATGCGCCTCGACGTGCGGCGCATCGGCCAGGTGAAGGTGGGCGACGATCTCGTGGGCGGCCGCACGCGCGTGAAGATCGTGAAGAACAAATGCGCGCCTCCGTTCACGGAAGCCGAGTTCGAAATTCGCTGGGGTGGAGGCGTCGACAAGACGAGCGAGCTCATCGACCTCGGGCTCCAGCGCGGGCTCCTCGAGAAGAGCGGCAACCACCTCTCGTTCGGTGGCGCGACCCTCGGCAACGGTCGCGAGCGATCGCGCGAGACGCTCGCGGCGAACCCCGACGTGACGCGCATGCTCCGTGACGCCGTGCTCGCGAGCGGTCCCACGCGTCCAGGCAAGCGGAGCGACGCCGACTGACGTCCGAGGTCTGACTACCGGGCTCCGCCGCCTCGGGGCTTCTTCGAGCCCTTGGGCGGCGGGTCGTTTTCGAGGCCAAGCAGCCAACGAAGCGGATAGGTGTAGAGTGCATGCATGCGAGATACAGGCACTTCATGCCCAAGCTCCGGGACGATCATGAGCTTCGCGGTCACACGCTCGCGCTCGAGGATCGCGAAGGTTCGGCGTGTTTCGGGGGCGACCTCGTCGCTCGCGCCCGTGAGGAGCACTGCGCGCCGCAGACTCTTTCGCTGCTCGTGGAGGCGTTGGACGCCGTCGCCGAGCCAGTAGCCGTCGTTCGCAGCGAGGATGAGCCAGCGGCTCCACGTGCTCGTCTCGTGAACGCCGAGCTGCATGGCCACGAAGGCCCCTTCGCTGAAGCCGATGAGCACGTGCCGGCCGGGCTCGATGGAGTTTTTGCTCTTCTTGCGGAGCGCGCCGAGCGCTTTGGCGACGTTGTCGCGCCCTTGCTCGGCGTTGTTGGCCCAGCCTCGAGCCCCGCCCCCGCGGTCTTCGTCGCCCTGAGGGCAGAGCAGCCAACCGAACTTCCGCGTGACCGGCGCCCATTTGGCGCAGTCCTCGGCGACGTGGGCGCCGCGCCCGTGAAGCCAAAGCAGGACACGCTTGCTCGTGCCCTTCGCCGGTGGAACGTAGAAGGCCTTCGCGTGTCCGGGTACGGCGAGCTCGCGCGGGGCCGCGTCGTCGCGCGTGGCAGCCTTTGGAGGCGCCGCGGTCGCGACGGTCGAGGCGAGGAGCGCCACGAGGCCGAGGCCAGAGAGGCTTCGCGGGTGGAGACGAGGCAGCACGAAACTCCCGGCTTCAGTGCCGCAAGAGCGAGGCGGCCAGCTCGCGTCCGAGGCGCTCGGCTTCCTCGTCGGAGCTCGGCCACGCGGCGTCGAGCTCCGCGCGGCGCGGCCTCGATCCGTCTTCCTCGGAGGCCCAGCCGAGGAGCTTGATGCGGTCGCCGTCGGGGGAGCGCTCGCGTGCGGCGAACGCGCCAAGTGGAGTCTTGCAGTCGCCCCCGAAGGCCGCTTGCACCGCGCGCTCGCAGAGCACGGCGCGCCTCGCAAGGGGATCGTCGACGCGCGCGAGCAGGTCGGCGATCGGCGAACCGGCGCGCGCCTCGATCGCGAGGCAACCTTGGCCGATCGCGGGGATGAAGCGCGACGGCACGAGGCGCTCGGTGACGCGATGGCCGAGGCCGAGACGACGGAGCCCGGCTTCGGCGAGGAGGATCGCATCGAGGTCCCCGTCGTCGACCCGCTTGAGGCGCGTGTCGACGTTTCCGCGGAGCGGCGCGATGCGCAGGTCGGGGCGCAGTCCCTTGACTTGGTGGGCGCGGCGCAGGCTCGAGGTGCCGAGCGTGGCGCCCTTCGGCAACGCATCGAGTGAGCCCCAACGCTTCGAGACGAGGGCGTCGGTGGGCGCTTCGCGCGGCGGAAAACAGGCAATCACGAGGCCCTCCGGGAGCGCGGCGGGCAGGTCTTTGAGGCTGTGGACTGCGAAGTCGGCGCGGCCCTCGAGGAGCGCCTCTTCGATCTCCTTGACGAAGAGGCCCTTGCCGCCGACCTCGTAGAGCGGCCGGTCCTGAATGCGATCCCCCGAGGTCACGACTTGAAGCTCGTCGATCGCATGGCCCGGCGCAGCCTCGAGGAGGCTCTTCACGAAGGCGCGGCTCTGGGCGAGGGCGAGCGCCGAGCGTCGCGTGGCGAAGGTGAACGACCCCATGGGCGCCGCCTTAGCGCGTTTTTCAGGCGCGTCGCCACGCTCGTGCTTGCGTCAGCGGTTCGTCACCCATTGGGCGAGTTTTTGCTCGATCTCGGCCATGCGGAGGGGCTTCGAGACGTAGTCGTCCATGCCTGCCTCGATGCACTTCTCGCGGTCGCCGGGCATCGACTGCGCGGTCATGGCGATGACGGGCACATGGCGGTCCGCGGGCTCCTCGCGACGCAAGCGGCGCGTGGCGTCGTAGCCGTTCAAGAGCGGCATTTGGCAGTCCATGAAGACCACGTCGAAGTGCTCGTGGCGCAGGCGTTCGAGCGCGTCGCGGCCGTTGCCGACCGACTGGGCCTCGAGGCCGAGACGCTCGAGCGTGCGCACGGCGACGCGCTGGTTGATCGCGTTGTCTTCAACCACGAGCGCTCGGCGCTTCGGCGTGCCTGCCGGTGGAGGGGGGCGCGACGCGGCCATGCGGCTCACGGTCGAACGAACGCCGTCGGCGGCTTCGTCGACGCGCGCTGCGTGCTCGGGGCGGAACGGAGCGTGGGCCACGACGGCGATGCGCGCGCGGTCCGTACGGGAGACCGCGGCCGCGTTGCCCGCGGGCCCGAGCAAGAACGCCGGGGGCGCGCCGCTCACCGTCGCGAGCGCCTCGCAGCTCTCGATGGCGCGCTCGAGGTCCGCCGAGCCGTCGACGAAGAGCACGTCGAAAGGCGCGCCGTCACGCTCGATGGTGCCGCGGGCCTCGTTGAGCGAACCCGTCACGCGCACCTCGTACCCCATGCGCTCGAGACCCGCGCGATGCGCGTCGGCGATCGGCGGAATTCGCTCGAGGACGAGCACGCGGAGCCGCCGCCGCGGCGTGGGGACCGCAGGAGCGTCGTCGTCGTAAGAGCGGAGCGGCATCTCGAAGGTGAACGTGGTGCCGGCGCCCATCTGGGTCGTGAAGCCGATGTCTCCGCCCATGAGCTTCGCGAGGCGCTTGGCGATCGCGAGGCCGAGGCCCGTGCCGCCGTGGCGCCGCGTCTCCGAGGCGTCGCCCTGCACGAACGACTCGAAGATCCGCGACTGAACCCCGGGGTCGATGCCGATGCCCGTGTCTTCGATCTCGAAGCGAAGGCGCGGGCCCTCGCCGCCCGGCGCCACCCGCACGCGCAAGATGACGTGCCCCTGATCGGTGAACTTGATCGCGTTGCCCACCAGGTTGGCGAGCACTTGGCGCACACGGCGATCGTCGCCGCCGACGACCTCGGGCACGCCAGGCTCGATGACGCATGCGAGCCTGAGCGACTTCTGGTGCGCCGTGGCCGCGAAGAGCTGCATCGTCTCGTAGCCGAGCGCCGCCGGGGACGTCATCCCGTCGACGAGCGCCAGATTCCCAGCCTCGAGCTTCGAAAAGTCGAGGATCGCGTTGACGATGGTGAGGAGGCTCTCGCCGGAGGTAAGAATCGTCTCGACCCAGTCGCGGCGCTCTTCGTCGAGCTCCGTGTCGCGCAGCAGCTGCGCCATGCCCAAGATGCCGTTGAGCGGCGTGCGCAGCTCGTGGGACATCACACCGAGGAACTCGCTCTTCAGGCGGTTCGCGCTCTCGGAGGCGTCCATCGCGTCCCAGAAGGCCTCGTCACCGGCGAGCCGTTCGTCGAGGAGCGCGAGGAGGCGGGTCCACCCCTCCTGGGACGGAACCTCGTCGGCGCGCAGGCCGATGCCGGACAAGAGCTTTTCGAGCGGGGACCCCACGGGGGTAGCTTACCGCCCCTGCTGCCCATGGGGCGAATCGATGGATCAACTTCTGACGTTGACCGGAGGGCCAGACCCGTCGCAGGCTCGGGGCGTGAAGACTTCGAGGCGAACGCAGGGGGCCGCCGCGTGGGTGGCGGTGCTGGTCGGTGCTGCCGGCTGCGACGCGCTCGGGCCCGCGAAAAAGCCAAGCCAGGCGATCGTGTTCGCGGCCGAGAGCGACCCGGGCGTCGCCCTCGCGGGGGTGCAGGTGCTCCACCGCGGCAAGGTCGCGGCGACCACGCAGGCCGACGGCATGGCTCCCCTGCAAATCACCGGACAAGAAGGCGAGACCTTCGACTTCGACGTGAAGTGTCCCGCCGGCTACCGGTCCCCCGAGGCGCCCATCGCCGTCGTGCTTCGGCGCACGGCGGGGCCCGGCGTGGCGGCTCGCTTTCCCGTGCGCTGCGTCCCGCGCGAACGATCCCTCGTGGTCGCGGTGCGCGCCGAGGGGGGCGCGAACCTCCCGTTGCTCTACCTCGGCCGCGAGGTCGCCCGCACGGACGCCTCCGGCGCGGCCCACGTGGCCTTTCGCGTGGCGGCCACCGACGCCGTTGCCCTCACGCTCGATACGACCGAGCAAAGCAAGCTCCGCCCGCAGAGCCCCACGATGAGCTTCCACGGGGCGGAACGCGACCAGCTCCTCCCGTTCGCTCAAAAGTTCGAGGTCGAGGCTCCGAAGCCCAAGCCCGCCGCGGTGCGCGCTCCGTCGCCGCCGCCGGAGCCCATCGGTCCCGTGCGCCTGAATCGCCACCTGCGCTGATCCTCGCCGCGCGCTGCGCGTTTGCGTGCAGCCTGCATGGACGAGCACGGTGGATCCCCGTCGGTCCATGGAGACCACGCGTTGCGCGGGTGCACCGAGAAAAGAGCGCTTCCGAAGCGATGCGGTCGTGGCACAATCTTCGCACCTTGGTGTGCATGGCCTCGCCGACGAAAGCCGCTGGCACGACGCTGCTCCGCGATACGCGCGGCGCCGTCATGAGCGAGTACGTCGTGCTCATCGGCACGGTCTCGCTGACCGTCTCCGTGGCCATTGCCGCGCTGGGCCCACCGCTCGTGCGCAGCTTCGAAGACACGCGCGACATCCTCCTCTTGCCGTTCCCCTGACTCTTCTTCGTTCCACGAAAGGCCCGCCATGACCCGCAAACTCTCCCTCCTCCGTGACACCCGCGGCGCGAACCTCGTCGAGTACATCATCCTCGTTGGCGTCATCGCGCTCATCGCGATCGCGGGCTTCAAGGCGTTCGGCAACCGCGTGAACGACAAGGTCAACGAGCAGGCCGGCTCCGTCAGCGGCATCAACGGCGCGGCGCAGTAAGCGCTCGGAGCCTCGCGATGATCGCCCTCTCCTCCGCAGTGGCCCTTGGCGCCTCGGCGGCGGCGGCGATCACCGACCTGCGCACGGGGCACATCCCGAATGGGCTCACGCTGCCGCTGCTCGCGCTCGGGCCCGCGGTCGCCGCCTTCGAGGCCCATCGCCGCGGCGCTTCGCCCGTGCACGCCGTGGTCCTCGCGGGCCTTGGCGTCGTGGTGTGCGGTGCCGTGCCGTACTTGCTCTTTCGCCTCGGCGGCATGTTCGGCGGCGACGTGAAGCTACTCGTGGGCCTCGGCGCGGTGCTGGGGCCCATGGTCGGCCTCGAGGCGGAGCTCAACGCCTTCGTGGCCGCAGCGCTCTTCGCGCTCGGTCGCATGGCGTTCAAGGGGCAGCTCTTCGCCGTGCTCGGCAGGAGCGCGAGGCTCGCGATGCGTGCGGTGGCGAAGGAGGCCGAGCCCGTACCCGAAGAGCTCATGACCGTGATGCGCTTCGGACCCGCGGCGTTCGTGGGGGTCGTCGTCGCCGTGGTCGCGGGGGGGCCGCCGTGAGCGGGGCGCCGCGCACGATCTCCCGAGAAACCCGTGGCGCGGTCTACGTGGTGTTTCTCATCGCGTTCCTGCCGCTCTTCTCGTTTTTTCTCTGCCTCGTGCAGCTCGCGATGCTCCAGACCGCGAACCTCATCGTCAAGCACGCGGCCGTCGTGGCGACCCGCGCGGCGGTGGTGATCCTCCCCGACGACCCCGACCGCTACGGCGGCGCGAACGTGAACCGCGCCGAGGGAACACGCCGCGACAAGATCGTGCAGGCTGCAACCATCCCGCTCTCGACCCTCGAAGACTTTCCGTTCCCCGAGGTGCGCTTCCCAACCGAGGAAGGCGGCGACGACGACCGCGTGGTCTTTGGTCGGGACGACCTCGTTCGCGTGCAAGTGACGCAGCTTTATCGCTGCCGCGTGCCCCTCGCTCGCACGATCGTGTGCGGCGCGTTCTTCGGCCTCAAGCGGCTCCGCGGCGAGGCGAGCCTTCCAAACCAGGGGGCGAACTATGGCTACGACTAGCGTCGCCGGTCGCGTGTCGCTCGCGCACGACGACCGTGGCGCCGTGCTCGTGATCGGCGTCTTCATGGCGTC
This sequence comes from uncultured delta proteobacterium, assembly GCA_903858055.1. Taxonomy (GTDB): domain Bacteria; phylum Myxococcota_A; class Polyangia; order Polyangiales; family Polyangiaceae; genus CAIQDA01. The sequence goes on along the minus strand of CAIOHM010000555.1, from coordinate 3,864 downwards.
CATGCTCGTCGGGGCCATTTGGTACCTCATGGGCCTCGGCGACGCGCTCGTGTATCGCGAGTTCCTCCAGGACGGCGCCGATGCGACCGCGTTCTCGTCCGCCGTTTACCATGCACGAGGCATGAACGCGGTCGTGATGCTCAACGTCGTCATGGCGGCGATCTTCGCGGTCGTCGTCGCACTCCACGTCGCGCACGCGGTCGCCATGATCGTGATGATCTTGAGCTGCGCCTTCGCCTGGACAGGGATCGGGGCGGCCATTTGCGTGGCGGCGACGGCAGCAGAGCAGTTTCTCGCCGCGACGATTCAATCGGTCGAGCCCGGCGTACAGGCCGCGATCCAAGGGTTGCATGGTGCAAGCACCGCCGTTGCGACGGTCACGCCGTTCGTCGCCGAGGCGCGCGCCGTCGAGGCAGCGCGAAGCTACGGGCCCATCGTCGAGGGCGGCATGATGGTCAGCAAGAGCCTCCTGCCGACGGGCGGCACGCTCGGCCTCCCGGTCGAAGACGATGACCCGCGTGAGCTCCTCGCGCACGCCGAGCTCAACGTCGCCAACCTCGTCGTCGCGCCGCTGCGCTGGTTCGGCATCCCCTCGGGCCCCATCGCGCGCGCGCTGCGAGGCGGCATCGATTTCCTCTACCGAATGGACGGCGGCCCCGACCCGCGCGAGCCATCGAAGAAGCTCGTCGACGAGGCGCGCAACGGGAACGACGAGCTCGCCGTGTGGGGCTTCGTCTGGGGCGAGCAGAAGAAGCACACGACCGCGAAGAGCGGGCTCAAGGTCGCGACCTACGGGCGCCTCGCGCCGCGCGACCCGAGCGAGGCGAGCCGCTTTGGCAGCGCGAAGAGCGAGTTCTACTACGACGTGCGCGGCAACTTCCCCGCGTGGAGCACCTACGACGAGGACGTCATGTGGAACATGCGCTGGCGTGCGCGTCTCCGGCGTTTCGTGGATCCGGCTGGCGGTCTCTTGGGTGTCGGTGCCGCGGCGGGCGCGCTCGCGGGTTGGGTGAGCGACCCGGCCGCGCTTGGTGGGCGCGGGGCGCTCGGGCGCGCGGCGTTGCTCGGGAGGCTCGAATGGCTTCACTGAAGGGCGCAAGCTTCGAGCGCGCGGACCTGCGCCTGCGGGCGAGGCGACGCGGAGCCGCGCTCGTGGAAGCGCTCGTGGTGATCCCGTTCTTCATCCTTACGCTCGCGGCGCTCATCTTCGCGGGCGCCGTCTACTCGACCAAGCTCCGCGCCATGCGTGAGGCGAAGAGCCGCGCGTGGAGCTACGCGATGAGCAACTGCGGAGAGGCAGGCAACGGCAGCATCGGCGACGCGCGAAATTGGAACGGCAGCACCACGAGCTACGACGGGAACCCGACGGCGGGCGTCCCGATGAACGGCTCGAACGCGGCGCAAGGCGCGCAAGGCACGAACCTGCTTTCGAAGGAAGTCAACGCAGCGGTCGCGACGGTCGAGTACAGCACGCGCTCCGACGTGCAAATCGGCTCGCACGAGGTTCGCCCCAAGGCCACCGAGCGTGTGGTCTGCAACGAGCCGCCCTACGACGCGAACCTCATGAACGTCATGCGCCGGGCCTTCTCGACGCTCACGGGGTTTTAGCCGTGCGGTTCCTCGTGCGCCTGCTCCGACCCGCGCTGCCTTGGCTGCGTCTCGGCGTGTTCGTCATGTGCGTGGGCGCGATGCTGCTCGTGATCGGTCTTCGGCGTGTGCGCGCCGAGGTCGTCGAAGCCGGCATGGCGTTCGGTGACGCGCTCGAGGGGTTCGGCGAGGTCTTGCCGCGACCCTACGTGGTGCTCGTGAACGGTGAGCGCCTCTTCGTCGCCTCCGCCACGCTCGAGGAGGCCCCGAGCGCCGTGCTCGATCGGGTCGAGGGGCTTTGCCGCGCGCACGACGGCGGGCTCGTGCAAGCCATCGTCGAGGGCGCGCGACGCGAGGGCTTCGAGCCGCCGAGCGCGGGTGAAGCGGCGCCGTTGCCAGGCCTCTTGCGCCACGAAAGCCCGCGCGGTGGCGTCGTCGGGTGCCTCGCGCAGGACCACGCGCTCGGCCTCGGCGAGATCACGGAGCGCCTCGGACGTGTGGCGCGCGACGGGAATCTCGGGCACCTCGGCCACGTACGCTATGCGAGCGTGCGGCGCACGAAGAGCGGCCGGTCGCACCTCGTGATGGTGTGGACGAACGGGGCGTTCTTCCCGGCGCGAGCGTTCCCGCCCGCCGACGACGCGCCGGGCTCGGATCTCGAAGGTGCAGGAAAACCACAGGGTTCGCGCCGTGTGCTCGCGGCGGTGATCGAAGGGTCTCCCTACGGCGTGCGCGTGTATCATGCAGCGAATGCGGAAGCGCCGGCCCTCGTCGCGACCTTCGAAGCGCAGCTGGTCGGCGCGGGCTTTGCGCGTGACGCGCTCGCGCGCGACCTAGCGCCTCGCAGTTATCGAAGAGGCGCGGAGGAGATCGTGGTCTCGGCCGAAGGCGTGCGCTCCGGTGCAGGGGCCGTGCTCTCCGTCGTCTCCAGCGGGCAGCCGAGCGGACTCGCTCCTTGACCCACGGCGCCACAAAGGCGTCCAATGCGAAGAGGAAACCCCGTGCAAGCCAATCGAATCGCGCTCCTCGTCGCCTCCGTGGTTGCCGCCGTCGGCGCCCTGCTCCTCGTGCTGTACCTGCGGCGCTTCGAGGAGGAGGCCTCGGGTGGCGCACCGGTGAAGGTGCTCATGGCGGTAAAGGCGCTCGAGCCCGGGCAGCTCCTCACGGAAGACAGCGTCGCGGTCCGCGCGATTCCCGTCGCGTACGTCGAGTCCCGCGCAGTCCGTGAGAGCGATCGCGCCAAGGTCGTGGGGCTCCGCATCGCCACGCCGGTGCAGGCGAACCAGTCGCTCTTTTGGACCGACCTCGCCATCGCCACCGACGACCGACGCGATCTGAGCTCGCTCGTGCAACCGGGCATGCGCGCGGTGACGATCCGCGCCGCCAACGACGACAAGAGCTTCGCGCTCATCCGACCGGGAGACCGCGTGGACGTGGTGGCGACCCTCGCGCCGGTCACGCCGAACGGCGAGAAGACGTCGGTCGTGCTCCTGCAAAATGTTCTGGTGCTCGCAGTGGGCCTCGAGACCGGTACGGAGGTGCCAACCGCCGGGGCGCGCACCGCCGGGGACTCGCGGCAGCAGGTGATGTCCCTCTCGCTGAACCTGCAAGAGGCGCAGCTCGTGTCGCTCGCGCTCGATCGTGGGCGCTTGACGGTGGCGCTGCGAAACCCAGGAGATCTGCGCGTCACCGAGGGGATGAACGACCTCACGAGCAGCGCGCTCGTCGAGAGCACGTCGCGCAAAGCGATCCAGGGCATCCGCCAGAGCGCGGCCGCCGCCGATGGACCGATTCGTTTGGAGGCCCGCTGATGGTTCGCTCTTCCGCTCTTCTCTGCGCCGCGCTCCTCGCGCTGGCACCACGCGAGGTCCTCGCGCAGCGTCGCGGTGCGACCGCCGCGGCCACACCCGGCACCGCGGAAGCGCCGCCCGTGAAGGTCACGCAGGAGCTGACGCTCGCGGTCGGTGAGAACCGCACGATCAGCGCCGCCGACGTCCGAAACTACTCGGAAGGCACGCCGGGCATCGTCGACGTCAAGCTCACGAGCGACCAGTCGCAGTTCGTCGTCGTCGGCCTGAAGCCCGGCAGCACCTCGCTCTTGCTCATTCGTCGCGGTGGCGGCGAGGTGCTCTGGAACATCAACGTCTTCTCGAAGGCCCCCGAGATCGTCGAGAGCGAGCTCCATCAGCTCCTCGTCGGGTACACGGGCATCCGCGTGCGCCGCATCGGGCCGCGCTTCTTCATCGAGGGAGGCGTGAACTCGGAAGGCGACGTCGC
>CAIOHM010000554.1 GCA_903858055.1 uncultured delta proteobacterium | reverse complement strand
GTGAAGCCTCGATTCGCCGCGAGCGAAGCACATGCGCGCAACGGAAAGGCGATGCCGCTCTCGTGCGCCGAGCCGTGAAGGAGCGCGGTCGTGCGGATCTTCTGCGGCAACCGTCGCCACGCGAGGCCTTCACAAACCTCGTGTCCCGCCGCGTCGACGAGGCTCACTTCGATGGCCGTCGGAAGCTCCACGAGCGGAAGCGACACGAACACGTCGCGCTCGATGGCCTCCGCGGGAACGGCCACATCCTCCACGACCTCGAGGGCGCGCGCGTGAACCGTGAGTCGAATCGCCTCGACGCGAACCCCGTCGATGGGCGGAGCCTCTGGCGGCGGCTCGCTCTTCTTCGCCGCGAAGAGACCAACTAACCCCATGCACCATACACGCATCATGCGTAGTGGTCTCCAAGCAGGCGCGCGAGCAATCGAGCCGTTCCAGGAGCGTCGACAAGTCGCGGATGCGGACCGAACTGCGAGCCCACGTGCTCCTCGAACCATTCCGGAGCGCGAGGGTTGCGAAACCAGTCTTCGTCGAGCGCGTCGCGTGCCGCCGTCGCGAGGTTGACTCCGTGCAGGAGCACCTCGAACGCGAAACCGTCACCGGGGGCCGTGAGCGCGGCCGCGACAGGCGCCTCGAGGTGACCGAGGAAGAGCGCCTCGACGAGCTCCTCACGCTCGCGCGAACCCGCACGGAGCCCGCGCCGATCGGCTTCGGCGCGCACGACCTCCACATGCACCGCCTGCCAGAGCGACCGTCGCAGCGCGCGGAGCTGCGCTGGGAGCTCGTCACCGCTCAGACCCAGGGCGCGCCGCTGAAACGGCTCGCCGGCGACCGTCAACGCGAAGAGCACGCGCGCGACGCGAGGTCGGAACGACAGCGGCTCGTGCGCGAGCGCAAACGGCGTGCCCGCGGGGACGGACGCTTCGGCCCACGCGCCGCCAAACGCCCCCACGAGGCGCACGAACGAGCTCGCACCGGCCACCGCAGGGAGCGTGATGGACGCGGGGCGACGCACGCGGAGGAGCTCGCGGAACGTGTCGGCGAGCCAGGCCTCGAGGTGCCGCGCGGGCCACCCCTCGCGCGCGTCACGACCGAGCAGACCGTCGAAGAACGCGAGATTGCGCGGGCGAACGCTCACGCCATCGCGGTCGAGGCGAAACCGCTTGGACGCCTCCGCCAACGCACCCTCGCTCGCGCTGCGCAGCGCTTCCACGCAGGCGTCTTCGCCCTCGAAGCGACGCTCTTCCCCCTGACCATGCGCACGCGAGGCCCGCGCACCGGTGCCCACGAGCCCCACGCTGCGGCGCCCCGCTTCGGCCACGAGCTCGTCACGCCCATCGATGGCCGCGAAGACCGCAGCTCGGCGCGCCACGACCTCACGCTGCGCGGCGACGCGTTCGCCGTCGTTGGACCCGAGCACGAGTCCCCGAAGCGCCCGCGCGTAGCCCACGCCGCCGACGCCGGTTTCATCGCCTTCGCGGCGCCGCTCGGCGAGATCGAGGCGCCGCGCATGCGAGACGCGCGCGAGCAGGAACGCGTGCACCCAGCGGAGCACGCCCGCCTTCAGGGGCTCGTCGAGGGCGACCACGGGCCGCGCCGCAAGCTCACGCCACGAGGCGAGCGTCGAGAGCACGTTGCGCGAGGGCTTGTCGAAGGGGTGCTCGTCTTCGCCGCGCGCGATGGCCCGCTCGGCGGCGGCAACCTCACCGGCGAGTACACGCACGCGACGGTCGATCGCGAAGAGATCGTCGAAGGCGAGCTCGTGCGGGTCAGCCATGCACCACGCAGCGATCGCCTTCCGCGGCCAAGCGTTCGACGATCCGCCCCTCTTCTTGCGCAAGCAGCTCGACGCGCGCCTCGACGCGACGCCGATCACCGCCGAGGCACGACGCCGCGAGATCCACGAAGGTCACGTAGTGGCGTGCTTCGCTCGGAAAGAGATCTTTGTAAAGCGCAAGCACCTCGGCGTCGACGTTGCTCGCCTCGAGCGCCTCGATGAGCAGCTTGAAGCGCTCGCACGAGCGGGCCTCGATGAGCGCGGCGACGAGCAGGCGATCGACGGCCGCCGGGAGCGTGGGGTCCTTCGGCAGCTTCTGCACGGCTTTGCGCAGCTCCACCGCGTACGTGTCTTCGAGCGGCGGCCCCAAACGCCAGCCGCGGCGCTGGAGGAGAGCGAGGACGGCCTCGTAGTGGAGGAGCTCCTCCCGCGCGAGCTCCGAGAGCGCTTGCGTCACGGGCGGGTGATCGATGAGACGCGGGACGAGCGAGAGGGCGTTCGAGGCAGCCTTGAGTTCGCAGTGCGCGTGGTCTGCGAGGAGGCGCGGCAGATCCGCGAGCACGAGCGGTGCCCACTGGGTGTCGGTCGCGGTGGTGAGGCAGAACATGACGGTCCCCACCTCCCTAGCGCGCTTTTCGCGCCGTTTGACGCGAATGCGGGCACGGAGGACGCCGCGCGCCCCGTAGGCGATGGACCTGCGAGGCGACGTTGCGGTGGGCGGCCACTTCAGCTGCGCGAGAGGAACGCGGGCGGCTGGATGGTCCGCTTCGTCGCCCCTTTGTGGCGAATGAGGAAGATGGTCCCCTGCCCCGGCGACGTGTGCACGTCGACCTCGAAGCCCGCCCCCTCGAGATCACTCTTCACGGCGGCCATGCCCACGCCGCGCCCGCTGATGTCGTCCACCTTGTCGGCCGTCGACATGCCACTCGCAAAGATGAGCTCCCACTCGCGCCCCGGCTTCACGTCGATGCCCATCTCGCTGGCCTTCGCGCGCAGGCGCTCGGTGTTCAGCCCCGCACCGTCGTCTTCGATGAGGATGTTCGGCCCCGCGCTGCCTGGCAAGCACGTGAGCTTGATCATTCCGACCGGATCCTTCCCGAGGGCCTCGCGCTTCTCGGGGGTCTCGATGCCGTGCGCCAAGCAGTTGCGCACCATGTGCGTGAGGCAGCCCGAGAGCACGCGCGCGAGCTGCGGAGGCACGAGGACCTCCTTGCCATCGACGATGAAGTTCGCACGCTTCTCGAGCTGCGCCGCCCAGGCGGGCACGCCGTCTTGCAGGCGCCCCGCGGACTCTCCAAACGGACGCGAGGCCAGGCGCTGCGCGAGCTTCTGGATGCGCCGCGCGCGTGGACTGTCGAGCTCACCCTCGAGGAGCGCGCGCACTTCCTCTTCGAGCTCGCCCACGTCGTCGCGGTTGACGGTGGTCTGCTTCAGGACGGCCTCACCAAGCGGCGAAGCGTCGATGAAGCGCTGACGGACCTTCTGGATTTCCCCGTGCGCTTTCGCGATGCCGTCGGCGATCTCGTGGAAGCAAACCTCGGTGGAGGTGCTGCCATGCTCCGCCGCGGGGCCGCGCAGATCGTCGAGCTTCTCTTCGAGCTCGTGGCAGATGTCTTCGAGGTCGACGAGCTCGAAGGCCTTCGCTTCGCCCTTCACCGTGTGCGCGTGCTGGAAGAGAACTTCGACCTCCGCCGCGTTCACCAGCCGCGGCGCGGCGCCAAGGTCATGCTCGAACGCCTCGAGGCGATCGGTTGCACTCTGCATGAACGCGATGAAGAGCTGCGCCCCCCCGGAGAGGAGCTTCTTCATCGCCGCCATTTCCTTGTTGTGCTCGGCCTCGCGCTCCGCCGCCTCGCGCGCGAGCTTCACCTTCTCGGTCTCGTCGGTGGCGAGCACCATCACACGATCGATGGCGCCGCTCTTCACGATGGGGCGCACCTCGACGGAGAGGAAGACCTCGTCGTCCGTGAACTCATTGAGCACGCGCTCGCCGGGGACCATCTCGGCCATGGAGTCCCAATGCTCGGGCGACGTGGTGAAGACCACGTTGAGCCACTCTTTGAACGCCATGAACTCGGGGTCGTAGTCGGGCGCGTTCGGGAAGAGCAGGTCGAGCACGTGGGCGCCGTCGAGCTCCTCGGCGCGGAAAACCTTCTTCGCCTGGCCCGAGTATTGGCCCGTGACGCGGTTGTCCTTGCCGAACGTGAAGATCGCCTGGCGCATGTTGTCGAAGAGCTGCGCGAGCTCCTGGTTCTTCTGCTCGACCATGCGGAGCGCTTCGTTCTTGAGCGCCTCGAAGACCGAGGTCAGCGCGAGCGCCATGGCCATCGCGCCGATGGTGTCGCTCATCTTGAGCTCGCGCCATTTCTCGGGCTTGAAGCCAGGCGCGGGCAGCGGCGTGGCGCCCTTCCACGTGGTCCACCACTGCATGGCCTCGGGCGTGTGGAAGCTCTCTGGCAGCTGCGCGCCGTGCTCGTCGAGCTTGAACATCGCGAGCGTGCAGAGCGCGTTGACGCCGAGCCAGACCCACGCGGCGCGGGGGCCCGCGAGCAGCAGCGCGATCATGGGGATCGTGGGCAAGAAGCGCAGCGCCGCGCCGTCGATGCCGCCGACGAAGTACGACGCGGCGATGAGCGCGCCGGTCATCAGCGCCGCCTCGATGTGACCGACCACCTCGAGCGAGCGGAAGTTGGGGAAATACCAGCACAAGAAGACGCCGACCGTGGCGATGCTGCCCTCGATCGCCGCGCCCATGTAGTTCTGGAACTTGATGTTCAGCGCGGTGAAGAAGTAAGCGATGGCGATCGCCAGGACCATGAAGAGCGCGGCGGTCTTCGCGCGGCGCAGCACGTCCGGGCTCCCCGCGCGAAACTCGGGATTCAAGCGCCCGAGAATGAAGGCGTCGAACTTGTTCGTGCCCTCGGGCGCGGCCGCGGCTTGGGTCGTCATCGCGTTCTCCAGCGGGAGTGAAGCCCCCAGGCGGCGAGGATAGGCCCGAAGCCCAGCGCAAAAAAGAAGAACCCCGAGCCTTCGGGCCCGGGGTTCGTACGGCGGCGCGTGGTGCGCTCAGCCCTTCTGCATCTTGCGGAGCTTGATCATGCGGAACGCCGCCTGAACCTGCTTCGAGAGGGCGTCGAAGTTGCCCTTCATGGCGAACGCGCCGTCGAAGCCGTGCTTCTTGTAGCCGGCGGCCTCGGCCTGGTCGGTCGTGTGCAGGTACATGAGGGCTTCGTTGCCCATCTGCTGCGCGGCCTTCTTCAGGGCCTGGAGGACCTGAGCGCCGTCGTAGCCCGGCATGTGGAAGTCGATGATGCAAAGGTCCACGCCCTTGAGCAGCGCCGTGTTGGCGACCGCATTCGTGGTCGTGAGCACCTCGTATCCGTCCTTCGACAGGCGCTCCTTGACCTTCGAAAGGAGCGTGATGCTGTCGTCGATGACAAGGATGCGTCCCGTTTCCGCCATGACCAAACCCTCAACTTACGTTCTGAACCGGCTCAGAGTACCTGGAGCCCTCAGCGTCGACCATCGAAAAAGCGCACCGTCGATGAAGCCACGGGCGTCTCAAGAAAGAAGTACGGCACAGCCCTCGAGCCAATGAAGCCATCGTCGACGAACGAGATACACCCTGGCAAGTACTTCGCGCGCCCCGCGGCGGAGCCCTGCGTTGTCTTCGCCGGAAAATCCCTCGCTTCGAGCGCAATTTCCAACGCCGAGGGCCCCCTGCTCTTTCTTGGCGACGCGAATACGCTTGCGGCCCTTTGGCGAGTTGGTGCAGGCGCGCGGCCTGGCGACCGCGTCGTGGACCTCGGCGCGCCCCTCCGCTTGGACGACGCGCTGCTTTCCTCCGCACGGGAACGTGTGGGACGCGCGGAAGGGTTTCACCTGGTCGCGGTGGGCGGCGGCACGATCAACGACTTGGCGAAGCTCCTCGCGGCCGAAGGTCGACGCTCCTTCTCGCTCGTCGGGACGTGCGCCTCCATGAACGGTTGGGTTTCCGCCAACGCCTCGATCGTGCGCGCGGGCAACAAGGTGAGCGTCCCCGCGGTCGCACCCGAACGCGTGCTCCTCGACGACGACCTGCTCGCAGGTGCTCCCGCTGCGCTCGCAGCGGCGGGGATCGCAGACGCTCTTTGCGGTCCCTTCGCCTGCCGCGATTGGCGCCTTGCGGAGCTCGCCGATGGCACGGGTCATGACGCTGCGATCGCGGCCGCCGTCGCGCGCTCACTCGAGCCGCTCACCGAGTGCCTCGAGCGCGGCGACGAGCCCGACGCCCTCCGGCCCGCGCTGATCGACGCGCTGCTCGCGGGCGGCGTGGCCATGAGCGAGGCGCACAGCTCGGCCCCCGCCAGCGGCGCGGAGCACCTGGTCGCGCACGCGATCGATCTCCTCGAGATCGCGCGAGGAGCCACGCCGACGCTCCACGGGCACGCGGTGGCGATCGGCACGCTGCTCGTCGCCGCCCTGTGGGAGGTGGTGGACGAACACCTCGCCGCGATGCGCCCTTCCGGTGCCGTGACGCCCGTGCGACCGCATCCCGCCGCGAGCGAGCGAGCGGCCGCGCTCGCCGCGTGGTTGCCGACGTTGGCCCGCGAAGCGCCGCGCGTGGTGCTTGCCAAAGAGGCACGCGAGCAGGCCCGGAGGCCTCTTGATGCACTCTGCACCGAGGCAATGGCGCTCGCACCGCTACCAAGCGTCGATCGGGTGCGCGCTTGGCTTCGTGCAGCTGGCGCGCCGACGCGTGCCGCGGCGATCCACGTCGACGCGGCGTTTTTGCGGTCCGCGCTCCTCCTCGCTCGCGACATGCGCGATCGCACCACGGTCTTCGACTTTGCACACGACCTCGGTGTGCTGCCGACGCGCCTCGACGAGGTCGTCACGCGAAGCGGTCTCGTCGATCGCTAGCGGGTGAACCCGCTTCAGAGGTCCGCGGCGATCGCGCGAGCGACGAGGGGACCTCCGTAAATGAAGCCCGTGTAGAGCTGCACGAGGTTCGCGCCTGCTTCGAGGTACGCGCGCGCATGCTCCGCCCGCTCGATACCGCCCACGCCGATCACCGTGGAGTCCGGACCGAGCACCTCGCGCGCACGCTTCACCATGGCCAGCGCACGCGCACGCACGGGCGGACCGCTCAGGCCACCTGCGCCCATCGCCGCCACGAGCGCCGCGTCGGTCGCGAGGCCTTCACGCTTCACGGTCGTGTTCGTCGCGACGACACCCGCGAGGCGCTCTCGTGCGACGACCTCGAGGAGCGGCCCGTACGCTTCGTCCGCCAGATCCGGTGCGACCTTGACGAGGATGGGCGTCGCGCCGCGACCTTGGCGCGCCGCTTCTTCCTTGAGCGCCGCGAAGAGGCGCTGCGCGGTCTCGGCGGTCTGGAGCGCACGGAGGTTCGCGGTGTTCGGCGAGGAGACGTTCACGACGACGAAGTCGCTCACCGGGAGAACGGCCCGCAGGCTTTCTGTGTAGTCTGCAACGACTTCGGCTTCGTCGTCGACCGAGACGACGCGCGACTTGCCGATCGAGAGACCGACGGGCACCGTGAACGGACGGCGTGCGCGGCGCTCGGCCACGCGGGCCGCGACGCGCGCGGCACCCTCGTTCGGGAACCCGAGCCGGTTGATGAGCGCGTGGTCCGCAGGCAGGCGAAAGAGATTCGGCGCCGCGTTCGGCTCCTGCGCCTTCGCAGTCACGGTGCCGAGCTCGAGGAAGCCGAAGCCGAGCGCTTCGAGCGCGCGGGGCACGCGCGCATTCTTGTCGAAGCCGCCCGCGAGGCCCACCGGGTGCGGAAAGCGAAGGCCCATGCACGTCACGGGCTTCGAGGGCACGGGCCCGAGCACGCGCTCGGCAAGCTCCGCCAGCGGCTCCGCGTCGAGCACCTCGAGCGCGCCGAGACCGAGGTCGTGTGCGGTCGCCGGAGAAACACGAAAGAGGAGCGGACGGAGGACGCTTTCGTAGATCACGCGCCTCCGCGTAGCGAAGATTGAACGGAGATTCAGCAAATTCTGCCGCAGCGCGACATGCGTGCGTCATGCAATCGATGCTTGCAGGCGGGCCTGGAGTGGCTAGCACCGCGCCACCGGTCTTCCGTACCAAGCCAAGGAGCGTCCCGTGATCGTTGGAGTCCCGAAGGAAATCAAAACCCATGAGTACCGCGTCGGCATGACCCCGGCGGGTGTTGCGCAGCTCACGAAGCGTGGCCACAAGGTCCTCGTGCAGAAGGGCGCCGGCGAGGGCAGCGGCCTCCGTGACGAAGAGTTCGTGCGCCAGGGCGCCACGATCGTCGAGAGCGCCGCCGAGGCTTGGGGCGCCGAGATGGTCGTGAAGGTCAAGGAGCCGCTCCCGCAGGAGTTCCAGTACTTCCGCGAAGGCCTGATCCTCTACACGTACCTGCACCTCGCGCCGGAAGAGGCACTCACCAAGGAGCTCGCGGCGAAGAAGGTTCAGGCGTGCGCGTACGAGACCATCCAGCTCGAAGACGGCTCGCTCCCGCTCCTCCGCCCCATGAGCGAAGTCGCTGGCCGCATGGCCGTGCAGGTCGGCGCGAGCTGCCTCGAGAAGTTCCGCGGCGGCAAGGGCGTCCTCCTCGGCGGCGTGCCCGGCACCCGTCGCGCGAACGTCGTCATCCTCGGCGGCGGTGTCGTTGGCCGTAACGCCGCGACCATCGCCATCGGCATGGGCGCCCGCGTGACCATCCTCGACGTGCGCGCCGAGACCATGGCCTACCTCGAAGACATCTTCGGCGGCGCGGTCGAGACGCTGTACTCGAACCCCACGAACATCGAAGACTGCGTGAAGTCGGCCGACCTCGTCATCGGCGGCGTCCTCGTCACCGGCGCGCGCGCGCCGAAGCTCGTCACGCGCGACCTCATCGCGAAGATGGAGCCGGGCTCCGTCGTCGTCGACGTCGCGGTCGACCAGGGCGGTTGCATCGAGACCTGCCACCCGACGTCGCACGACAAGCCGACCTACGAGGTCGACGGCGTCATCCACTACTGCGTGGCCAACATGCCGGGCGCCGTCGCGCGCACGAGCACCTGGGCGCTCACGAACACGACCATCAAGTACGCGCTCGCCCTCGCCGACAAGGGTGCGAAGCAGGCCGCGCGCGACGACAAGGCGCTCGCCCTCGGCTTCAACGTGATGGACGGCCACGTGGTCTGCAAGCCCGTCGCCGACGCGCACGGTCTCCCTTACGTGGAGCTCGCGTCGGTCCTCGGCTGACCTGCGCTCGCGCCAAAACGAGAAGGGCCTCGCATCGCGCGGGGCCCTTCTTTCATTTCGAGCACGACGCCGAGACGCCCTCGCAGGCGGGACACGGCCTCTCAGGAGACGCGGAAGCGACCGATGGCCGCGCGCAGCTGGTTCGCGTGCGCAACGAGCTCTTCGGAGGCGCTCGCTGCTTGACGCGACGTGTCCGCGTTCTCGGTGGTGAGTGAGCCGACCTGCTCGACCGCGTTCTTGATCGCGTCGACGCGAACGCTCTGGTCGCGCACGACCTCGGTGATCTCGCTCACGACCTCGGTCACGCGCGAGATCTTGGTCTCGATCTCTGCGAATCGCTCCATGACTTCGCGGTTCGACTCGACGCCCTCTTCCGAGTTCTTCACGGCCTCTTGGATCATCGCGGCGGTCTGCTTGGCGGCGTCGGCGCTGCGCATCGCAAGGTTTCGCACCTCTTCGGCGACGACGGCAAAGCCCTTGCCGGCCTCACCCGCGCGCGCGGCTTCAACCGCGGCGTTGAGCGCGAGGAGGTTCGTCTGGAAGGAGATTTCGTCGATGGTCTTCACGATGCGGATCGTGGCGTCCGACGACTGCTTGATGCGGTTGATGGTCTCCGAGAGGCGACCGATGCTCGACTGGCCTTGCTCCGTGCTCTGCTTCGCGACGTCGGCGAGCTGGCGCACGATCTCGACGTTCTCGCTCGAGCGGTGCGCAGCGTCCGCCATGTCGGTCAAGTTGCTCGAGACCTCGGAGAGCGCGCTCGACTGCGACGAGCTCGATCCGGCGAGCATTTGGCTTCCGCTGGCGATTTCTTGAGCGGAGGCCTCGACCTCGTTGGCGACGCCGCCGAGCCCGGCGATGCCGTCCTCGAGGTGGGCCATCGCCGAGTCGAGGTGCCGCGAAATGCGCCCCACGGTGCCGGAAGCGCTCGCCTCGGCGCGAACCGAGAGGCGGCCGTGATCGAGCGCGATGACCGTGCTCTCGATGGCGCGGAGCGCGCTCTCGATCTCGCTGCCCGCCATGTTGATCTTCGCGGCTGCCTGCGCCGCGGCCGTTCCGCTGCTCGCGACGAGGTGGAAGTCGAACGAGCCGGCCGCGAGGGCGTTGGCTGCCGCTTCGAGCACGCGCGTGGCGTCCGCTTCACGCTCGAGGATGCGCACGAGATCCTTCGCGTAGGGGCTGCGCTCGGCCCGCAGCGCCGCGAGCGCACCGTGGTCGCCCTCGGCGACGCGCGACACCGTGACCTGCATGCGCGCGAGCGGCGCAAGGCACGCGTCGAGCACCTCTTCCACGTGCGTGAGGTCGTGGACCTCGCGATCGAGGCCGCTGATCTCACCGGCGGCGAGCCCCTTCGCGTACTTCTCGACGTGCGCCTTGCCGCGCTCGAGGCTCTGCACCGACATGCGCGCGAGCACGAGCGCGAGCACGAGCGCCCCGCCCCACCACGCGAAGGTCACGGGGGCATAGGCGTTCGCGCCCCCCGTCTTTTCCGCGACGACGAGGGTGCCGCCGCCCTCGAGCCCGACGCTCGCCACGGCGAGGTGCGGCACCGCAGGAACATTTCGCGACGGCGTGGCCCACGCCGGGAGCGCGCCGCCTTGCGCGAGGAGACCCTCGCCGTCGTAGCGTCCGACTTCCTTCCCGGTCGCGTCGAACCACACGGCCGAGAGCGGCGCGAGCGCGAGGACCTCGCGGACCGCGTCGACGGGGATCTTCGCCTCGATGGCGCGCGCGGCGCTGCGAGCGCTGCGCTCGACGTGCTGCTTCGCAAGGAGCGGATCGTCGCCCGTGCGCCCGCCGAGGCACATGGCGCCCGAGCCGAGAGCCGTGGCGAGGGCCGTGACGAGGAGGACCTTGTTCTTGAGTTCGAAGGGGGTTCCGCTGCTCATGCGCTTACCGGCGGCGCCGAGGGACGCCGAATCCAGAGGGGACGATACGCTCCTCCGTGCGCCGTGCCTATTGCAGAGCAACGATTCCGCCGACGCGAGGGAAGAACCCTCTGCGCGACGCGCTTCAGGCGCCGAGGCGCGCCTTCACGTCCGCGTCGAACTCACGGCGCACGCGCGCGAACTCGTCCTCGATGCGAGCCACCCAGGCGCCGCCCGGATCGCGAGCCTCTTTGGCGGCGACTTCGCCCTCTTTGCAGATCGCCGCGAGCACGTTCGCGCCCAGGTTCAGCGCGGCGCCCTTCAGCGTGTGCGACGACTTGCGGAGCGCGTCGAAGTCCGCGCCTCGCTGATTCGCGGTAATTTCGTCCACGAGGTCGCGCGAGGTCGTGAAGAACTCCTCGAAGAGGTCCACCAGGAACTCGCCGCTGTCGTCGCCGGCGAGTTCACGCAGGCGATCGAGGGCGTCGGGCGCGATGGCCGGCTCCGCTGCACCGCCGCCCGCCTCGCTGCTTCGCCAGAATCGTCCTTGCATGAGTTTCCGCCCGCCCTTTGCCTTGCCTCTTTTTCATCACGCGCTCTGCGAAACCGCAAGACGTGTTTCGCGGTGGACCGAGCTGCACCGTCACGGTGCGAGGCGCACCTCGTCGAGCGCGCCGAGCTGCCGAAGGGCCTCGTAGAGCGCGATGGATGCGGCGTTCGCCAGGTTCAACGAGCGCACGGCGCCGAGGGTCGGAATGCCGCGCTGACGGTCCGGGAAGCGATCGAGCAGCGCGGCGTCGAGGCCCACGCTCTCTTTGCCGAAGACCAGCGCGTCGCCGGGGGCGAAGCCCGCTTGCAGGTAGCTCGTGCCGGCCTTCGCGCAAAAGAGGTGCAAATTCCCACCACCTTCGCGCTCGAAGGCATGGAGGAAGTGGTCGAAGTCCACGTGCTGCTCGACGCGGACGAGGTGCCAGTAATCGAGGCCCGCACGGCGCACGGCGTGCTCGTCGATGCGGAAGCCGAGGCGCCCCACCAGGTGAAGGACAGACTGCGTGGCCGCGCAGAGCCGCGCGATGTTCCCCGTGTTCGGCGGGATCTCGGGCTCCACGAGGACCACGTGGAGCGGCTTGGCCATGGGCTCGGCGCGGAGTCGATGCGCGGTCATGAGGGGCCCCTAGCCGATTCGGCGCGCGTCGCCTGCGCCGCGTTGCCTTGACGACGGCCGACCTGGCCTCGTAGCGTTCGCTCGCCGTGCCGATGCAGCCCCGAAGCCCCCGCGCCCTGCCTGCCGCCGTTGCCCTTGCGATCGCGGGCGCGAGCCGTGTGGCCGCCGCCGGCTCGATGGACCCTTCGCCCGAGCGCCTCCAGCGCCCGTACACGGACGCCGAGCTCGCGGCCGCCGGCCTCCCCGCCGAGCTGAACGGCAAGGGTGACGTGGCATGCCAGCTCGTCGCGGCGGAGCCTTCGCGCTTCGTCGACGGGAGCGGAAAGCCCATCGCGCTCCCGTGTCGCCCCGACGCCAAGAGCTTCGCGAACCTCGCCGCCGAGTTCGGCTACGCGATCGCGCCGCCCGTGCTTCGCGGCGCGCACACCTACGGCCAGCGCGCCTTCGAGCTGCGCTTCCAGACCTCGATCGCCACGATCAACAGCGACCAGAGCTACTGGAAGCTTGGCACCGAGGGCCCGCGCGACGAGGCGAAGAACCAGGCCTCCGTGCAGAACAAGGACCCGTCGCCCGTGCTCGCGGTCTACGGCGTCGAGGCACGCAAGGGTCTCCCCTTCGGCTTCGAGACCGGGGCCTTCTTCGGGTGGATCGGCCAAACGAGCCTCTTCGTGCCCGGCGTCTCCGTGCGCTGGGTGCCGAAAGAGGGCTTCCGCGACGACGTGCTCGGGCTCTTGCCCGACGTGGCCTTCGGTGCGGCCTTCCGCACGATCACCGGCAGCTCGAAGCTGAACGTCTACACGACCGCGCTCGACGTGGAGTTCTCGAAGCGCATCACGATCGCCTCGGCGCTCGAGTTCACGCCGTACCTCGCGCTCCAGCGCCTCATCATCGCGGGGCGCTCGGGCTCGCTCGATCTCACGCCCAACGTCGACGCCAACCAGCAGTGCGGCTTCACGGGCTACGACAGCGCGCGCAACAAGGTGTGCACGAACAACGTCAACGGCTTCGCGCTCGTGAACGACTTCAACAACAGCGAGACCTACGACACGACGGTCACGCACCGCACGCGCACCGTGGGCGGCATTCAGTTGAAGCGCGATCACTTCGTCGCCGCCGGCGAGATCGCCTTCGACCTCTTCGAGCCGGGCTCGGAGAACGGTCAGCTCGTCGGCAGCCGCCAAGCGACGTTCGCGCTCTCGGCCGGCGCTTCGTTCTGATTCGGCCGCCGTCCGCCGTCGAGGCACCGCGCAAGCGAAACGCGAGGACCGCTTAGCTCCCGCTCCACCACGCCAGCAAGATGCCACCCAGCGCAGCGATGGCCACGAACGCGCCGGCAACCGTGCCCACGATCGCCGCCGTGAGCGAACGGCGCCGCGCGAGGCGACGCTCGTCGGGGTCGTCGACGCCGACGTGATCGAGGTAGGCGCCCGAGGTCGCCGCGGGGAGTCCGACGGACGCGCGACGCACGAGCGCGAACACCTCGCCGCCGAGACGCGGGGCCATGAGCACGAGACCCACGGGGCTCAGCGCGAGATCCCACGCGCAGGTCGCGAGGCCGAAGCGAAGCGAGCGCGCGCGCTCCGCACGGTGCACCGCCACGCCCCAGAGCGCGTGACCCGCGACGAGCACGAGCGCGAGCACGAGGGTGGCGACGGTGGTCGCGACCGCGAGGCGTACGAGTGACGTGGGCCCGAGCAGCACGCGAAGCGCTCCCGCGATGAACGCGGTGACCTGCAGCGCCGCGAGGGCCTCGCACGCGAGCGCGAAGCGGAGCACGCTCGCGTGGCTTCGGCGGTCCATCGCACGAACGAAGAGCGCCGGCTGCGACGCCGCCGCGATGAGGAGCCCTTGCAGCGTGTCGTCGACGGGGCGGACGACCGCGACGACCGAGGACGCGATGCGTCCGTCCGTGTCCCGCGGCACGCAACCCGCGCACGCGGCGTGCCCACACACGGCGCACACGACCGACGGCGGGACGTCGGCGAACGCGTCGTCGTCGCGCGCGTGAACGCTCTCGCGGTGGCGGGCCATGCCTCTAGTGTGCCAGACGTGTCACTCATTTGCCACAAAGGGCCCGGCACCTTGGTTATCTCGGCTCTTTTCGCTCACTTGGTGTGCGTTCGCCCCAAGCGAACCACCGCCGCGAGGGCGGCGACCGACGCAGCGGCTTCCACCCACGAAGCGAGGAGCCAGCGCGTCTCCACGTGCAGGAGCTTGTGCGTGGGCGGCTTTGCGTGGAGCACGGCGAGGGTCACGAGGGGCACCGCCGCGAGGACCGCGAGCACGGCGCGCGCCGCAAGCAGCCGACCAAGCGAGCGACGGGTGATCACCGTGGGAACGACGACGATCCATGCCGCCAAGACCGCGTGCGGCCAGTGCAGGCGACGCCCAAAATCCGATCCGTGCATGATCCATGTATCGGGCATGCGGACCTCGAGCCATGGCAGCAGGTACGCGACGATGCCCACCAGCGCCGCGAGCACGAGCGGCCCGCGCCCATGAGTGCGGGGCGAGAGGGGGATCGGGCGCTCGTCGAGCGGGAGCGCCTCCCAAGCGAGCAGCTCCTCCGGCGAGGGGCCGAGGCGTCGCACCGAGACCAAGGGCACGTCGCAGGTCTCGCAGCGAAGCACCGCCGGGTCTGCGACGTAGATGCGGCAGAAGGGGCACGCGCGCGGGCTCATGTACCGAAGACCTCTTCGTGGAAGTCGATCAGCGCGAGGGAGCCGAAGGTGCGGTTGAAGAGGTAGTCGTGCGGCCCATGCACGCGGGCGTAGCGGTGCTTGCGGCCGTCGGCGACGAGGGCCTTGTGGAGCGCGTCGACCCCGTCTTGAAAGAAGTCGCCGTCGCTTGTGAGGAGGCGCAGCTCGAGGCGGGGGTTCTCCGCGAAGGCGCGCTCGAGGCGGCGGCGCCAGGCGGGCGCATCGGCGCGGTTCATGGCGGGCTGAATGCCGCCGACCGCACGGAAGACCTTCGGGTACGCGCACGCGGTGCGCAAAGCCAGGTAACCGCCAAGCGAAACGCCGTCGATGGCCGTGCGATCGGCGCTCGTTTCGACAGGCAAGGTCGCGCGCGCCCAGGGGACGACGCGCTCGGCGAGGTACTCCATGAGCGGCCGCGCGTCGTCGGGTCGGTGCACCTCGACGTCGGTGTAATACGGGCACACGAAGCAGAGGTCGGGCGCACCGTGATCGCGCCAGCGCGCGTTGGCCTTCGCGAGCACGCGCGGGTCTCCGATACCAGAGAGCAGGTCCGCGCTCACCGGCGCCGCGCTCGACGCCTCGAGCCACGTGCGAAGCCCGTAGTCGTTGGGCCAGCCGAAGGCCCCTTGCTTCGGGAGCTTCGCGGTCTCGCCGCGCCCATGAAGCGCGATCACGAGCGGGAGCTTCTTCTTGCGCGGGGTGCGCGGTCGCAGCACGACGACCGGCCCGAGTGGCGCCGGAGCCTTCTTGACCTGGTACTCTTCCACGACCCACGCGGTGCGCGAGTCCGTGGCGGCCTCGGCGCGCGCCACGAGCCACGCCGGCAACGACCTGAGCAGCGAGCGACGATCGATCCGCATTCGCTTAGCCGCGCGGATCGAGGTCGTCGTCGAGGCCCTCGATCTGCCAGTCGACGATGCCCGACACGAGGTCGCGCTCCGCCTCGGTGAGGCCAGCCGCCACGCGCAG
>CAIOHM010000553.1 GCA_903858055.1 uncultured delta proteobacterium | reverse complement strand
CTACATCGTCGCCGACGGCATGGGGGGTCACGCGGCGGGCGAGGTCGCGAGCACGATGGCCGTCGCGGCGGTGCGTGACGTGCTCGCCGAGAAGCGTGCGCACCTGCGGGAGCTCGGCGGGAAGCTCGCGTCGCCGCGCGCGCGCGAGGAGGTCCTCCTCACCGTCGAAGACGCCATCCAAACGGCCTGCCAACGCGTCTATGCGAACGCACAAGCGAACGAAGAGCGGCGCGGCATGGGCACGACCATCGTCGTCTGCCTCGTGCTCGGCGAGTGCGCCTTCGTCACCCACGTCGGCGACTCGCGTCTCTACCTCGTGCGCGAAGGATCCGTGCGCCAGATCACGTACGACCACACGGTGAGAAACGAGCTCATTCGCCGAGGAAACACCCCGCTCGCCGAGATCGAAGCGCTCCCATACAAGCATGCCATCACCCGCGCGGTGGGCACCTACGAGCAGGCGCAGCCGGAGTCCATCGCGCTCGAACTCGCACCCGGCGATCGCCTCGTGCTCGCGACGGACGGCCTCACCGGCTACCTCGACGACCACGACAAAGATCTTGCATCCTACACCGATCACTCGCCGACGGACGCGAGCTCGGCCCTCGTCGACTTCGCAAATGAGAGCGGTGGCCGCGATAACGTTTCGGTGCTCGTGCTCCACATCGACGGCGACAGCGCCGTCGGCCTCGACCGGTCCCGCCGCCTGACCCTCAAGCGCGAGACCCTCGGAGCCGTGCCGCTCTTCTCGCGCCTCGACGAGGACGAGGTGTTTCGGCTCCTCCAGCCCACCGAGTCAAGAACCTACTCCGCCGGCGACACCATCATGCGCGAGGGCGACGCGGGCGACACGCTCTTCGTGATCCTCTCGGGCCGCGTGCGGATCGTGAAGGGCGGCGAGGCGATCAACCAGCTCCGCGCCGGGGAGGTGTTCGGCGAAATGAGCCTCGTGCGCCGGCGACCGCGCTCGGCGACGGTCGTGGCCGAAGAAGCCAGCGAGCTCTTGCTCCTGCACCGCGCCGACTTCGAGGCGTTCCTCCGGGACGAAGCCCGCCTCGGCGTGAAGATCTTGAGCCACTTCGTCCACGTGCTCGCCGAGCGCCTCGACTCCACGAACGACGAGCTCAGCGGCCTGCGCTCCTCGATCTTGACCGACGACTGACGAAACGCCCGAAAAGGCCTCGAACTGCGCGCTCGGCTCGTTGACATCTCCCGCGAGGCCGATAGCGTCGAGCCGTCCCATGGGAGTCTCGAGGTCCATCGCCCTGTACGCGGTCGCCCTGGCCGCGGCGTCGCCGGCCAGCGCCGCAACCCGCAACGTCGACGTGCGCCCCTTCCTCGACGACACCGCCGAGGTCACGAACGTGCTCGACGCGTTCGACGCGGACGATCCCTTCGATTTCAAGTTTTCGCTCGGCTACGCCACGCGCCTCAAGAGCGCGAAGATCCGCCGCGAGAGCGAGCTCAAGCAGCCGGGCCTCACGCAGGGGCGCTTCATCGCGACGAACGAGAACGTCGCGAGCTACGCCCAGACCACGCACACACTCAACATCCTCGCGGAGGCGGGCCTCTGGAAGGACCTCGCGCTCCGCGTGAAGCTCCCGATCGTGCTGAGCGACACGCGCGATCTCACGAGCCTCGAAGGCTCCGCGAAGAACCCCGAACGCTACGCCCAGGGCGATGGCGCGCCGCTCTTCTCGCTCCCCTTCTCGAGCCCCTCGCGCAGCGGCCTCGACTGGCTCGGCTTCGAGCTCGCCTGGGGCATCACGAACCAGCGTCGCAGCCCCGCGCTGCCCACCTGGCTCGCGGCGCTCGAGGTGCAGCTGCCCATTGGTGAGTCGCTCCATGCGTGCAACGCGCGCGCATCGATCGCCTGCCGCAACGTCTTCTTCAACGAGAGCGACACCGCCTCGCAGCGCGACACGGGGCGCACGCCGGGCTTGAACCGCGGCATGACCACGCTCATCGTGCGCAGCGCGGTGTCGAAGCGCTACGGCGACGTGGAGCCTTACGGCCAGTTCTCGCTCCTCGCGGACTTCCCCACCGCGGGCACGGACTACGCCTCGCAGCGCACGCAGACCGGGGTCATCCTCGACCGCCCGCCGGTCATCGGCACCGTGCTTTCGGGCCTGGAAATCACCGCGAGCGAAGAGCGCGAGCACGGGCGCCGCCTCGTCGTCGACGTGCAGGGCAAGGCCTCGTACATCTCGCCGGGCCGCGACTACTCCGAGCTCTTCGACGCGCTCGGCTCCTCGGGGGCAAGCTCGCTCGCGAAGCCCAACGCGGGCGCCTTCGAGGACAACGGAACGGGCGGCTCGCGCCCCGTGCCCTCGGCGGGCAACGTGTACTTTACAGGCATTACGGACATCGCACCGCACATCGCGCTCGGGGGTCGTCTCGCCGTGCGGTGGCAGGCCGGCCCCTTCGTGAGCTTCGGGCTCGGCGCGGGCCTGCAGTGGGTCCAGAGCCACGCGATCACCGGCGGTGACGAGTGCAACACCATGGTGAAGGGCTCCGTCGGCGAGGCGGCGAACTGCCGCACCGTGAGCGGCACCACCGTGAAGGCCACGGGCACGCCCAACCCGAACTACCGCCCGAGCATCGACGCGCCGGGCCGCCGCTTCCTCGTCGACGACACGCTCATCACCGACCTCTGGGCGAACCTCTCGCTGCTCTTCTGATGCCGCGCGCAGCTCTCGTCGTTGGCAGCCTGGCGCTCGCGATCGCCGCTCTCGAGCGCATCGCCTTCGCGTCGGAGGCGCCCACGCGCGAGAGCGTCCTCCTCCTCCCTACGCTCACGCCGGTGGGCGACGACGCGGCCGGCAAGGCTGTCCATGCGCCGCGCCCCGAAGACGGCGAGGTGCGTGCGCGCGCCGAAGAGCTCGACGCGACCCTCCGCGAAGCCGTCGAAGACTCAGGTTTTTCCCTAGTAGTTCCCGACGCGGACGAGCTCGCGCGCGGCGTACGGGACGCCTCACTCGTGGCCCGCGCGGCGAAAGGCGAGCGTGGCCGATGGGTGCTCAGCCCGCGCATCGATCGCGAAGGAGCCAAGTGGGTGCTCCGCTTCGTCGCCGTGGCCCCCGGCGATCGCGAGCTCCGCGTTCGCATCGACGAGACGACCAGCCTCGATCTCCCTGCGCGCGCGCTCGTCTCGCTCCGTCAGCTGCTCTTGCGTCGTGCAAGCAACGCGGCCGTGCCTCGCGAGGTCGTCGACCCCGCCGCGAGCGCAGGCACCCTCTCCGCGCCTCGCACCTCGGGGCGCATGGTGCTGGCGCTTCATGGAGCCGCCTTTGGCGCGTTCGCGGGCTACGCGGTCGAGCGCACGAGCCGCACGGACGACTCGCGGCTTCTCTTTCCGCTGCTCGCCGTTGGCGGAAGCGTGGGAGCCGGCGCGGCGATCCTCGCGGCCGACGAGTGGAACCTCGCCTCCGAGAGCGCCTGGGCGCTGGGCGTCGCCATGACCGCGGGCACCCTCGGCGGCTTCGCGGCCGGTGCGGAGTATGCGCCTGGTACGACGGAAACGAGTCGCTACGCATACGGCGTTGGCGGCGGCGTCGCGGGCCTCGCCCTTGGCATCGTGGGCGTCACGAACGCGGTCGGCCCGGGGGTCGCGGCGGTCTTCGGCACGGGGACCTTCCTCGGCGCGCTCGGCGGTTCGCTCGGCGCGCGGCTCGTTTCGGGCAAGCTCGAGAGCCCGCTCACCGAGGGGCTTGGAGAGGGCATCGCGGTCGGTCTCGTGGGGGCCACCGTCCTCGCCACGAGCGTCGACGTGGACCCAAACCGCCTCGTCAACCTCGACCTCGGCGCGGGTCTCGGAGCCCTGGTGGGGGCCGCAGCCGCGACGCCGTTCCTCCTCGACAAGCCGAGCGCCGGGACCGATCGCGCGTTCGTGACCTGCACGCTCGCGGGCACCGCCGTGGGAGGCGCGCTCGGCTGGTGGCTCGCGCCCGCCGCCGCGACCGCTCGCCCGATCATGGTGACGCCCCTCGTCGGTGAGACGCAGGGCGTGAGCGTGTTCGGAATGTTCTGAGCCGGCCGGCGGAGGACTACTTGCCGCCGATGCCGAGCAGGGTACGCGCCCGTGCGGCGCTCGCCACCGGACGATCGAGGCTTCGCGCGAAGGCGACGGCCTGCGCCACGAGCGGCGCGCTGCCCTCCGCGAGCACGCCGCGCTCCAGGTAGACGTTGTCTTCGAGGCCCACGCGCACGTGACCGCCGAGGCGCATGGCGAGCTCGGTCATGGGCTTCTGGTGCCGACCCACTGCTGCGACGCCCCACGTCGCTTCGGCGGGCATGAGCGACGCCATGAAGCGGAGGTTCGCCTCGGTGGCGCCGATGCCACCGGGCACGCCGAGCACGAACTGAAAGTGGAGCGGCGACGCCACGGCGCCCTTCGCATGGAGACGCAGCGCCTCCTCCACGTGGCCGACCTCGTAACACTCGAGCTCGGCGATCGCGCCCGACGCGCGGATCTTGCCAGCGAGCCGCTCGATGTCCGGCCGCGTGTTCACGAAGACGTCGTTCCCGAAGTTGAGCGTGCCGCAGTTGAGCGTCGCCATCTCGGGCTGGCAGCGAAGGCAGTCGGCGCGCTCGTCGATGCTCATGCCTACGGCGCCGCCCGTCGTCAGCTGCACGATGACGTCGCTTCTCTTGCGAATTTCCTCGATCGCCGCGGCGAAGCGATCGGCCGACTGGGTCGAGCGCCCGTCGTCTTCGCGCACGTGGAGGTGGATGACCGCGGCGCCGGCAGCCTGGCACTTCGCGGCTTCGACGCCGATCTCGACCGGGGTGATCGGCAGGTACGGGGTCTGCTCGCGCGTGACCTCGGCGCCCACGATGGCGGCCGTGACGATGACCTCGGCGAGCGCGCTCGGCGGTGGCGTGACGATCGCGCTGAGCTCGGTGGCCGCGGGGAGCCCGGGCGCGTACAGCGCGGGCACGGTGCGCTTGCAGTCTTCGGGGGTCACGCAGGTGCCGATCGCGCGGCACACGACCACGGGCTCCACGAGCACGTCCGCGGCGCTCGCTGGGACACCGGGCGCACGCACGTTCGAGATGACCTTGCGCGCCTCGAAGCGCATTTGCCTGCTCGTGCGACCGATGCGCACGAGCTCCGCAGTCGCCTCGACGTAGTCGCCCGCGTAGACCGGCGCGAGGAACTCGACGCTCTCGTACGCGCGGAAGAGGCCCTCGTCGCCGTCGAGGCGAATGAGGAGCTCCGTGGCGAGGTCACCGAAGAGGGCGAGCATGCGCGCTCCGTCGACGAGCTCCCCGGCGTAGTGCGCGTCGTGAGCGCTCATGCGAAGGCGGACGAAAACCTTGAGGCCAACCATGGGCGGGCACCTAGCAGGCCGCGATTCGAAGCGCGATCGCGCGCGTTTCGCGTCGGTCGTCGACCGCGCACCGCGTCATGCGCCCCGCTCTCCTTCGAGGACCGTACGCACCGAAAAAACCCGGGGGAGGCTCCCCGGCCACGCTCGCCCTCCCCGGAGG
>CAIOHM010000552.1 GCA_903858055.1 uncultured delta proteobacterium | reverse complement strand
GCCGCACCGGTCCTCGTCCGCGACGTCGCGAACGTCGTCGAGGGCTCGCCCATGCGTCAGTCGGCGGCGACTGCGAACGGCGAGGGCGAGGTCGTCTATGCGATGGTGCAGATGGTGGCCGGAGGCAACGCCGACGTCATCGTTCGCGACGTGAAGGTGCGCATCGACGAGCTCTCCGCCCGTCTCCCGGAAGGCATGATCCTCGAGCCCATCTACGATCGCACCGCGCTCGTCGACCGCGTGCTTCGCACGGTGCGCACCTCCCTGCTCGAGGGCGGCCTCGTGGTCGTCTTGGTCCTCTTCCTCTTCCTCGGCGATTGGCGGGCTGGCCTCGTCGTCGCCTCGGCGATCCCCCTCGCGATGCTCGCGGCGTTCGGGCTCATGAACGCGACCGGAGTGAGCGGCAACCTCATGAGCCTCGGCGCCATCGACTTCGGCTTGGTCGTCGATGGTGCCGTGGTGGTGGTCGAGGGAGCGCTCGCGACGATGGTCGCACAGCGGCTATCGGCTGGAGATTCCCTGGTTCTCGAGGCGAAGACGAAGGGGCGGCCGCTCGCGCTCGCGATGCTCATTCTCTCGGTCGTGTACGTGCCCGTGCTCATGCTCGAGGGCGTCGAGGGGAAGCTGTTTCGACCGATGGCGCTCACGGTCCTCTTCGCGCTTGGTGCCGCGTTCGTGCTGAGCTTCACGTGGGTCCCTGCCCTCGCCTCCTACGTGCTCCGCACCCACGGCGAGGTCGAGCCGCGCCTCATCGCAGCCTTGCGTCGCGCGCATGAGCGCGTGTTCGTCCCCGTCTTCCAGCGGCCATGGATCGCCGTCGTGCTCGCGCTCGTGCTCGTCGCGTCCGGTGCGCTCGCCCTCGTGGGCCGCGGCGCCGAGTTCGTTCCGCGCCTCGACGAGGGGGACTTCGTGGTTCAGGTCACGCGCCCGGCAAGCCTCTCGCTCGTTGAAGCCGTCGCAGGCACGACCGATGTGGAGCGCGCGCTCAAGGCGTTCCCTGAGGTGCGCGCGGTCGTGAGCCGAACCGGATCGCCGGACGTGGCGACGGACATCATGGGCATCGAGCAGAGCGACGTCTTCGTGCTGCTGAATTCCAGGGAAACGTGGAAGACGGCGTCGACCCCCGACGGGCTCGCGCTCGCGTTCTCGGAGGCACTCCGTCGCGCCGTGCCCGGCACCGCCTTCGGGATCACGCAGCCCATCGAGATGCGCACGAGCGAGCTCCTCGGAGGGGTCAAGAGCGACGTCGGTGTCGTGATCGTGGGCGACGACCTCGAGACCCTGAAGAGGGTCGAGGCCGACGTGATCCGCGCGTTCAAGAGTACGCGAGGATCGGCGGACGTGCGCGGCGAAGCGCTCGAGGGCATGGACATGCTCTCCGTGCGGCCCGATCCCTTCCGCGCGGGACGCGCTGGCGTCTCGCCCGAAGACATGGCGTCCGCGATCGAGCTCGTTCGAGCCGGTCGGCCCGTGGCGACGATGCGCGAGGGGGAGCGGCGCTTCGACGTCGTGCTGCGCAGCGATCTTCCTCCGAACCCGACCGCGGAGGCGTTCGCGTCGAGCATCGTCGTGCTCGAACACGGTCGTTCCGTGCCGCTCGGCGAGGTGAGCGCGTTCGAGCGAAGCGACGTCCCCGCGGTCGTAGGGCGTGAGCAGGCACGGCGACGGGTGCTCGTGGAAGGCAACGTGCGTGAGCGCGATCTCGCGAGCTTCGTCGGAGAGCTCCAGACCAAGCTCGCGTCGATCGACAAGCCGCGCACGTTCGCGTTCCTCGTGCGCGGCCAATACGACCACCTCGTGTCCAGCCTTGCGCGCTTGGCCGTCATCGTGCCCGTGGTGCTCGTGG
>CAIOHM010000551.1 GCA_903858055.1 uncultured delta proteobacterium | reverse complement strand
GGCGGCCATCGACGCGGCCGGGGCTGCGATCGGTTCGGCCGCGACGGTGAGCGACGAGGCCGTGCGCGCGTACTACGAGGAGCACCGCGCGACCTTCGAGGCGCCGGCGCGCGTCCAGGTGTGGCGCATCCTCTGCAAGAGCGAGGCGGAAGCGCGGGCGGTGCTCGAGAAGGCACGCGTGGGCATCGCCGTGCAAGACTGGATGACGCTCGCGCGCGAGAAGAGCATCGACGAAGCGACGAAGCTTCGCGGCGGAAGCCTGGGATTCCTCGATGAAAAGGGGATCTCCGACGACGCGCCCGTGAGCGCCGACCCGGCGGTGATCGCGGCGGCGTGGGCCGCAACGGACGGCGCGCTCGTCACGAGCGTGGTGCCCGAGCGCGGCGCGTTCGCGGTCGTGTGGCGTCGCAGCAGCCTGCCCGCCGTGAAGCGGAGCCTCGAGGAGGTCGGCGCTTCGATCCGCGCGACGCTCTGGCGCGAGCGCCGCGAGGCCGTCGAAGACGAGGCGGTGAAGAAGGTCGTCGCGGCGCGGGTCTCGCTCGTGAACGAGGACGCGCTCACGGCGATCGACGAGCTCGTGGTGAAGGCCTACGAGGAAAAAACCAAAGCAACGCGCTGACGTGGGCGCGTGCGCACGCGGGGCCTCGGCGTTCATGCCGCCGGGAGCGTGAGCGCGAAGCGGGTTCCGTTCGGGCCCGTTCGTTCGAGGTCGAGGGTGCCGCCCACCGCGGCGACGAGGCCTCGGCACACCGAGAGTCCGAGCCCCGTGCCACCCCGCTCGCCCTTCGAGGTCACGAAGGGTTCGAAGAGCTGGTCGCCCACGCGCGCGTCGACCCCGGGGCCGTCGTCTTCGACCAAGATGCGCACCTGGTCGCCGTGGGCTTCGAACGCGACGAGCACGAGGCCCTGCGATGGCCGGTCTTCGAGCGCGTCGGCGGCGTTCAGAAAGAGGTTCAAGAGCACCTGGCGCAGCGCGCCTGCGTGGATGCGCACGGCACACGCGGGGCGCTCGCCGCTCACCGCGAGGCGCACGTGCGCGTAGCGGCGTTGGGGTTCGAAAAAGCGCACGAGGTCGTCCACCACCTCGACCGGCGAGCACGTGCCCGTCGTCGCTTCAACGAGGGTCACGTCGGGGCGCGAGAAGTCGAGGAGACCGCGCACGATCGCCGCGATGCGCTCGTTCTCCGCGCGGATGCGTTGGAGAAAATCAGCCTGCTGCGACGCGGGCAGGTCGCCGGTGATCACGAGGTCGAGGAGCGAGAGGATCGCCGTGAGCGGGTTGCCGATCTCGTGGGCGAGACCCGCCGAGAGGCGCCCGACGGCGGCGAGGCGCTCGGCTTGAAGGAGCTGTTGGCGCGTGTCGGCGAGGGCGCGGTTCGTGCGCTGAAGGGCGTCGTTCGCGGCCTCGGTGGCTTGGAGCCGCTCGTGGATCTCGACCTCACGCGCGTGGAGGCGATCGACCATCGCGGCGACAGAGGCCTCCAGGTCGTGGATTTCCTCGACAACGCTGCGCGAGCTCGCGAGCACGGGCTTGCCTTCGCCCACGCGGCGTGCGGCGGCGGCGAGCGACCGGAGCGGCCGCAGCACGGCGAGCGTGAGGAGCAGCGCCGTGACGCTGAAGACCGCCACGGCCACGAGGACGAAGAGCGCGTGCGCCATGCGGAGCGGCGTCAGTGGCACCGTGGGGCTCGTGAGCACGAGGCAGACCTGCGCGCCGGTGGCGTGGTCGCACGCCTCGAGGCCCCGCGGTTCGCCTTCGTTCTCGTGGCAGCGCCCGAAGCACGAGCCCTCGTAGCGAAGGGTGGCGATCTCCTCGCCGAGGAGCTGTTCGGGGCGCGAACCCGAGCGGATGGCCCGCGCGGCGATGGCGGCGCTCTGCGCGGCGCGCGTGTGGCTCACGTGGTCGGCGGTGATGCGCACGAGCTCGGTCGTGATGCGCTGGAAGGGCACGAACACGAGGGCCATCGCGACGGCGACGCCCGCGAAGAGCACGAGCCGCAGCGAGAAGCCACGCGGCGACATGGGTCGCTCAGCCCTCGGATTCCGGGTGCACGAAGATGCCGCGCGCGAGCTCCTCCTCGAGCGCGAGCAGCGCGTCTTCCGACCGCAGCACGTACACGGGCGTCCGCTGCTCCACCGCGATCTCGATGCCGGGCAGGATCCCAAGCGCTGCGAGGCGATCGATGCGCGCGGGCGGCAGGTCGATGGACCCCACGATCGCGGGCTTGCCCACGGGGAGCTGCGAGAGCCGCACGCCCTTCATCGGGCCCCCGCGGCGCGCTTCGGCTTCACGAGGTTCGTGATGAGCTCGACGATGCGGGAGGTCGGAGGAAACTCGTAACCGCACGCTGGGCAGGTGACGAGGCCGCAGCCCTTCGAGACGGGGCAGCCCGCTTGGCACGCGGCGCCTTCCTCCCGCGTGAACTCGTGGCCGCACATGCCGCACTCGATCATCGCCCCGACCGTAGCAGGCCGCGCGCGCTTGCGCGATCGCGCCGTGTCGCGCGCCCCCACGCGCTCCCCGGTTTTCTGGTACCCGCCGCCCATGGCCCTCGAACCCTGCACCCTCGACGAGCTCGAGATCGACGACGAGAAGTCCTTTCGCCACGTGGCGCTCTACGAGGCGCTGAAGGGCGCGCTCCGGCGCGACGGCTACCGATTCCTCGTGCCCGCGGGCGGCGAGGAGGGTTCGTGGAGCCGCACGCTCTTTTTGAACCTGACCTATTGGAGCCCGCGCGCGGAGGGCGACGTGCTCGCCGGACCGCACATCGACGCGGACGTCGTCGCGCACGTGGCGTGGCACCACCTGGCGAAAAAGGCGCTGGCGGCCGTCCCCCCGTGTGCGGGCGGGCTCTTCCTCGGGGAATCCATCGCGAGCGCGTTCGACGTCTACCTCGTGGGGCGGCTCCTCGGTCATGCGCCCGAGTCGACGTTCCTCGAGACCCAGGTGCCCGCGATGGTCGAGGCGGCCGTGGAGAGCGGCGCGCGCGAGGGCGCCGTGCAGAAGCTCCTCGACGCCGTGGTGAAGGACCCGGAGCGCGCCTTCGAAGATCTTCGCGAGCTCCTCTTCGATGCCTCGCTCGCGCTCGCGGCGTGCACCGATCCCCGCGAAGCCGACGCCGTGCTCGAGCGCTTCGCGAGCCACCGCTTCGCCTGCTTCTTGCAACACTTCGAGCTGTCGACGTGGGTGCTCTACGCGAAGGCGTACGCGCCCCAGCCGGCGGCTTGCGGCGAAGCGGTCCGCGCCATCGACGCGGCACTGAGGTCGGCGCCGGACGCCCTCGCCTGGCTCGAGAGGGCGTGGATCGCGCCGTGACGGTCGGGCGGTTCGGCGAGGCGTTCGCTCGCGTGAAGGCCTCGCAAGCGCCCGTGGTGACGATGTAATCTGCACGGCATGGGGCGCGGTCGCGGGAGTCGAGGGCAGGGGAGGCGCGGCGCGTGGGCTGCGTACCCGGCTGCCGTTCGCATGCTCCTCACGGCTTGGTGTGCGCTCGTGCTGGTCGCTCGCGTCGGGTCGGCCTCCGCCGCCGAACTCCCGGTGGAGCCCGCGGTCGCTTCTCCTTCTGTCGTCGAAGGAACGGTCTCGGCGCGCGCCCTCTCGCTCGCGGAGCGCGAGGGGATCGCGCTGAGCGGGCCATGGCGCGTGTTCCGCGAGGGAGACATCGACGACGCGTTCGCTCCGCCCCCGAACGGTGCCGACGGCGACTTCGTGGCGGTGCCGTGGGCCTCGGCGCACCAGCGAACGGAGCGCGGGTTCGACGTCGACGACGCGCGCTGGGTGGTGCTCGCAGTGCGGCTGCCCGTCGAGGCCCACGCTCCGCCCCTCGTGCTTCACCTCGGCGAGCTCAGCGAGGCGT